>JAUPLE010000080.1 GCA_030837085.1 Acidobacteriota bacterium
CCAATTTTCAACTCCGGCTCAGGCAATGCCCTCTTATCCACCTTCCCACTGGGTGTTAATGGAATTTTATCCATTTGAACAAAATACGCCGGGATCATGTAATCGGGTAAAACTTTTAATAAATATTCTCTCAATCCGGTATCTGAAAGCTCTAACTCTGAAACAAAATACGCCACAAGAGTATTATCACCCGATTCATCTTCTTTTAATACGACTACCGTATTTTTTACCCTGTCGTGTTTTAATAGTAAGCCCTCGATTTCACCCAGTTCTACACGGAATCCCCTTACCTTCACCTGCTGATCGAGCCTGCCCAGGAATTCGATATTACTGTCGGGTCGCCAACGGGCCAGATCGCCAGTCTTATACAAATAGTCATTGGTCAATGGACATTGGTCATTAGTCAAATTTGAAGAATTCTCATTGGCGAAATTTTTATTACTACTAATGAATAATGACAACTGACTAATGAAATTCCTTTTAAATTTCTCTGCGGTTAATTCAGGTCGATTTAAATATCCCCGCGCCAAACCTACCCCGGCAATAGCCAATTCTCCAACTATTCCCAGTGGTTGCAAATTATTATTTTTATCGAGAATATACAGCTTTATATTTGGCATCGGTTTGCCGATGGGAATGCTGCCTCTTCCATTCCAATCGGCTAAAGAGTACTTACTCGAATAAACCGTACTCTCTGTCGGTCCATAAATATTTTCCAATCGAATGCCCGTATTCATATCACGAATTTTTTTCACAAACTCCGGTAACAATGTCTCACCTGCTAAAAAGATATACTTTAGAGTCGACAATCGATTGATATTTTCAACGTCCAATCGGCATGCAAATGCATTGAACATAGACGGCACAAAATTGATATGAGTGACCTTATACCATTCAATCCAATCGATTATTACTTGCGGATCTCTTTCACCAGCCTTTTCCAAAACCGCCAACTTCCCTCCTCCCAGGGACCACCCAAATAACTCCGTTACCGATACATCGAAAATAATCGATGTCTTTAACAAATAAGTATCCACTGCCGTGAAAGGGTAATTATCCTGCATAGCAAATAATAAATTCACAACAGAACCATGATTGATCATCACACCTTTGGGTTTACTCGTAGAGCCGGAAGTATAGATGAGATAAGCGAGATAAGAAGAACTTAGAAGGTTAGAGGGTAAGATGGAAAGAAAGTAAGAAGAGCGATGTGGGTCTTCGATATAATATATCTCACCTTCCCAACATCTTAACTTCTCACCTTCTTTATTATTGATGGTAACCAACAATTTTACTTCGCTGTCCTGCAACATATAATTAACCCGTTCTTGTGAGTATCCCGGGTCGATGGGCAAATAAGCGCAGCCGGATTTTAATATACCCATTATGCCGACAATCATTTCAACAGACCGTTCCACCATAATGCCTACAATAGTATCGGGGAAAACTCCTTTTTCTATTAACAACCCAGCTAACCTGTCGGATTGTTTGTTAAGTTCAAGGTAGGTCAGACTGACATTTCGGGTATTTCGGGGCGGGCAGACACGCAGGTCAGCCCCTAAGAGGGCTATATTGTCAGGCGTCCTAGACGCTTGTTCTATGAATAATTGGTGTATTGTTCTATCCTTCGGATACCCTACCCCTACATCATTAAATTCTAATAATATTCGATTCTTTTCTTCTTCCGATACAATTTTAAAATCGACAACTCTCCTTTCTTTGCATTCAATTATTCCGTGGATGATATTCTTAAAATAGACATTAAACCGGTGGATGGTTTCTTCTCTAAATAATTTTGTATTATATTCAAAAGTAAACACTAATTTTCCTACCACTTCCACACTGGTTAAAGAAAGATCAAATTTGGATGTTTTATTCTCATATTCACAAGGAACTAATCTCAAACCAGGTATTTTTATTTCTTGAGAACCGGTATTCTGCAGCGTGAACATAGTATCAAAAAGGGGATTCCGACCGGGTTCCCGGTTAATAGTTACTTTCTCCACTAATTCTTCGTACGGATAATCCTGGTTTGCAAAAGCAGCCAATGTATTTTCATTGATCTCTTTTAAAAATTCTTTAAAATTTTTCTCCCAGACCGGGCGATTTCGTAAGGCTAGGGTATTGATAAAAAGGCCCATGATGGATTCCAGGTCCGTGTGGGAACGACCGGCCACTGGGGTTCCCGCCACAATATCCTCCTGCCCGGTTATCCTGGATAAAAAGACATAGTAAATACTCAACAACACTATGAACAATGTGGCCCCTTCTCTCAATGCCAGGGCCTTTAGCGCTGTGGTTTCCCCCGGTGTTATTTCAAAAGAATAACCGCGTCCTCCAAAACTCTGGACCATCGGCCTGGGAAAATCCAGGGGCAGGTCTAATACCGGCGGTGCTTCTCTAAATTGCCCTAACCAGTACTCTTCCTCTGTTTTTAAAACATTTTTTTTCTGTTTGTCGCTTTGCCACCCTACATAATCTCTATACTGGAGTTTTAAAAGCGGTAATTCCAGCCCCGCATAAAGTTCCATAAACTCTTTAACAAACAACTCCATAGACGCGCCATCGGTAATAATGTGGTGCATATCCACCATAAGAAGATTTTTTTCCGCTTCTACCTCTACCAACTCCACCCGCATTAACGGCGCTTTCGATAGATCAAAAGAACGAATACTGGGTAACCACGGGGGGGTGCCCCTACAATTATCTTTTTTATTAGTGTAAACGGTGTAATCTGTGGATGAATTTTTATATTCGATATCAGATTCCACATCATCATGTATTCTCTGCACCGGTTCGTCATTAATTGTGATAAATGATGTTCGTAAACTTTCATGCCGTTGAATTAACTTCTGAAAAATACTTCCCAGGTAGTTTTTATCCAGCACCCCTTCTAAGATCATTAATGACGGGATATTGTATACAATCCCGGCTTCATCCATCTGCTGAAGGAAGTACATTCGTTTCTGAGTAGCGGATAAGGGATAATATTCTTTCTCCTCCACCGGTTCAATAAAAGTAAATTCCTCTTCTACTTCTACCGCTCTTTTTATATATTCCGCCACCTCCCGAATACAGCCACTCTGGAAAAATTCTTTGAGAGAAATTTTGACATTAAATACTTTGTGAATCCTGCCGGTCAGCTGCGTCGCATTTAAAGAATGGCCTCCCAGATCGAAGAAATTTTCATCAATACTGATGAATGAATTCGGTTTTAATATCTCCGTCCAAATCTCTGTGAGTTTTTTCTCCACTGCATCCCGTGGAGCCGTGTACTCCTTTGTCGTCTCACCTCCCCCAGGCTCGGGTAACGCTTTCTGGTCGATTTTCCCATTTTGATTTAAGGGAATTCTCTCCATAAATACAAAAAAGGACGGTAGCATATAACCAGGTAAACACCGGGAGAGATAAGATTTCAATTCAGTGGCCTCCGGAGCAGGATTGGAATCGGGTACAATATAAGCGCAAATATATTTTTCTTCCCCTGTTTTTCGGTCGATAACCACCGCTTCCTTTATATGGCCATATTCAAGTAGTTGACGTTCGATTTCTCCCAATTCGATGCGGAAGCCGCGAATTTTTACTTGCTTATCGATGCGCCCCTGGAACTCGATGTTACCATCCGGGAGCCAGCGGGCCAAATCACCGGTTTTATAAAAAATGTCATTAGCCATTAAATATTGGTCATTGGAGGGATTTGACGGTTTATTAATTAATAATGGCGAATGACTAATAACATCTCGTTTAAATCTCTCAGCCGTTAATTCCGGGTTGTTTAAATATCCGCAGGCGACTCCATCGCCTCCAACATACAACTCCCCCCATACACCAATAGGAGACATCCGGTTGTTCTTATCATAAATATAAGCAGTACTGTTGGCAATAGGTCGGCCAATAGGAATACGCTGTTCAAATTCCTTTTCAATTAAATATGTGGTGGAAAAAGTCGTGTTCTCCGTTGGCCCATAACCATTGATGATTTTTAAAAATGGGAATCGATGCCTCACTCGGTTGATATGCTCTGGGGATAACACATCTCCCCCCACCAATAAATAACTCAAGGGTTCAAATAATTCGATATTTTGCTGCTGCAATTGATTAAACAAGGGTGCACTAAGCCAGAGCGTATTAATGTGCTGATCTTTTAGGGTATCCCTCAATTGTTGGGCGTCTACAATAATTTCTTTGTCTACCAATATCAATTGTCCTCCATTAAGTAAACTTCCCAATATTTCAAAGGTAGCAGCGTCAAATAACGGGGAGCCGGTTTGGAGAATCCTCGTCTCTTCCGTCAATGGAACAAAATTGGTATTCTTTACCAACCGCACTGCATTACGGTGGGATACCATGACACCTTTGGGCTGCCCCGTGGAACCTGATGTGTACATGATGTAGGCCAAATTTAAAGGATTAAAATTCGAAATCCGGAATCCGAAATTACATGTACAAACATATTCAAAATCCAAATGTTCAAAATTCAAAACAAGGGTAGATTCAAGATAGCGGTTTTTAATTTGGCCATTTACTTTTTGAACATCGGAATTTGTTTCGAATTTGGATATTCGTGCTTCGGGTTTATCTATCAAGATTTTGGCTGCGCTGTCCCGCAGCATATAACTAACTCTTTTTTGCGGGTACTCAGGATCGATGGGTAAATAGGCGCTGCCGATTTTTAAAATTCCTAGTATCCCGATAATCATTTCAATGGAACGTTCCATCTTAATGCCCACAATAGTGTCCGGCAGGACACCTTTTTCAATTAATAGTCCGGACAACCAATCGGATTGCTTATTTAATTTTCTATAAGATAGGCTAACAGCGCAGACACGGGGATCTACCCCTACAAGGGCAATGTGATCCGGGGTTCGTTCTGCCTGCTCCATGAATAATTGATGGATTGTTTTGTTTGCCGGGTATTCTGTCGCTGTATTATTAAATTCATATAATATCCGGTTCTTCTCTTCTCCAGAGATGACTTCCAGTAAAGACACCGCTTCGGTGGGATTATCGATAACACTTTGTAAAATATGTTTAAGATGACGGGCCAAATTTTCAATGCTACTTTTATCAAAGTGTCCCCGGTTGTAAGAAAATTTCACTTTAATCTCACTAAACAGCGTAATACTCACTGTTAAATCATAATGGGTCAATTCGTTTATGGCATATGAAAGGATCGATAAGTTGCTGCTGTCCGGGACAAGGCAATTGTCCAGGGGATAATTTTCTATAACTACAATCATATCGAAAAGCGATCCGCGGCCGCAGTCACCTACTGTACTGTAACGTCTGATATCCGGAAGTGGTGTACTCTCAAATTCCTCCCTAACCTGTAAAGCTCTTTCGACAGCGGATACGATATCTATCATTTTATCACTGGGGGCTGATTGAACCCTCAGCGGAATAGTATTGATAAATAGCCCCACCATATCTTCGATTCCTGTAAGCCCGGCGGACCTGCCGGATACGGTTGTACCGAAGATGACATCCTCGCTGTCGCAATATTTCTGGAGCAATATCCCCCAAGCAGTGTAAAAAACAGAGGCCAATGTGACCCGGTTATTTTTAACAAAATCATCTAACCTACCTTTTATGTACTCTTCCAAGCTAAACGAGTAATTTTCAGCCTTAGTTGTTTCATCTATTCTCTTTTTTATGGGCAGTTCAGAGGGCGTTTCAAAGCCAGCCAAATATTCTCTCCATGATTGTTCTTGTTGGTTTTTATCCCGGTGGTGAAGCCATTTGATAAATTCCTTAAAGGGAGGTTTAACGGGAATTGGTATCGATCCCCTGCCATGGCATAACTCATGATAGGCCTCAAAAAATTCTTTCAAAATGATCCCATTACTCCACCCGTCATATAATATATGGTGATTACTGATGATCATTTCGTATTTCTTTTCATCCATCTTACATAAAGTGATCCGAAAAGGAACCTGGTGTAAATCAAAGGTTTCACGCCGGTCTCTATCTTTTGTTTCTTCTGAAGCTTTCACCTTCTGGAAGACGCCATTATCCGACAAATCATAAAAAATCACTTTGCATTTGTGTTCTTTCAAAATGATTTGTGAAGGTTTTTCTAATTTTTCCCATCGGAACACGGTACGCAGCATTTCATTGGTTTCGATGACAGTATTCCAGGCATTTTCAAAAGACGACATATCGATTTCCCCGGATATTTCGAGGCATAATTGTGCAAAATAAACCTCGCTTTGGGGATCCTGTAAATAATGAAAAAGTATCCCCTCCTGCAAAGGAGTTAATGCAAGGACGTTTTCGATATGTTTCGGATCTAGCTTTCCCATCTTATACCTCTGTAAATATATCCCAATTTTTCTTCTTAAAGCATCACGAATCGATTTAAATTTGAATAAGCTTCCGCCCTTCTTATCTTATTGGGGATTTAAAATTCGTTATCCCTTCAGATTTTCTTGAGGGCCAATTTGTTTAATAGACAACTCTATTTTGTGGAATCAAAATTTAAGAATAGCAGAAGGAGTATTTTTTTTCAATCCTCAAAATTGTTGCGCATCCTTAAATGACTTTATGGCCGAACATTTTACACTTTTATTACTGACGGATTTTAATCGAGCAACTCTTTTTTGGTCTGTCATTGTTTACTGGAATCTTTATATCCATATGTTTCAACATTCTCATTGTTTGATTTTGGCATATCCTGGATATGCAACATTTTTTACTTTTTGAAATTCAATTAGGGAATTCTGGTTCATCCCAATAAAACTTTGGCTTCGATTCCTTCGGCCAGTTTTTCGATAAAAACTTCCGCATCTTTTTGAGAACCGACTATCGAACCGAAATGAATGGGGACCGCAATTTTTGGTTTAATAGAATTGGCTGCCTGTGCTGCTTCCTGTGCATTCATGGTATAAGTCCCGCCTACCGGTAAAAAGGCTACATCCGCTTTGATCTCATTCATTTCCGGGATATAATCCGTATCCCCGGCAAAATAATACACGGCGTCATCCACATACAAAATATATCCCACCCAGTTCTTTTTTCTCTTGTGAAATTTCTTCTCCAGGTTATATGCCGGAACGGTTCTAAACTTAATACCGTAGACTTCATAATCCTTCATGGGGTCTACCCCAATCACATCGTGCAACTTGCCTTTTTTCACAAACTTCTTAAACTTCCTGGCTTTCTTCAGGGGGGTTACCAGGATAGTTTCAGCCTTCATTACCTTCTCAATATCCTTGGGCGATAAATGATCCGAATGATCATGGGTACAAAAAATAATATCCGCATCATGGGGCGTTCCGTTGATCTTAAAAGGGTCGATATATAACACCTTCTCCCTCGCTAACCGGATGGCTGCATGATTAAGATGGCTCACACCTTTAAGTAATTCCATGAAATACCTCCTATAGTTTTATAACTATATTCTAGCCGGAAAAGAAAAAAAATGCAAGCCACAGCAATCACGCTATATGAATGCCTTTATCAATTACCTTCTTCCGCTCATTCAACCATTTAGCAGCAGGATGGTAAAAAACACTCCAATTTGGTTTGAGACCCTCTTTCCAGGCTTTCGCACCATACAGCCTGGAAAAAGCTCCCCTGGCAGCGCTAAGCGTTTTGTAGGTTCTATAGGTGAGTAATTTCTTATTATGCATAACCACCAATCGAAACCTCTCGCCCTCCGCAATTATATAAACAAAATCCAGGAAATAATAAATCGAACTGACTAACATGGATATCTTTGTCTCTATATCAACGGATAGAGAAGATTTGGGTCGACGTCCTGCTTTTTGCTTTTCCATCTTACCTCCTTTCAAACCATTTTTTTTTTTTTTATTCTTTATTTTACCCATTGAAATTTTCTTCCATATCGGTTATTATTATCCTTGATGAAACATGCCAAGAGGATATTATGCGTCATAGAGTGAGCCCTTTTTATCCAGCCTGTCATTCCGACTATCTTATCCAATACTGGCCAAAATCCCGCATGTTTTTGACTGTGTCTCATATTAATAATTATATAAAGTTCATTCAAAATGTCAAATAAAAAATTCAAATTGACTGTTTTTCCCCTCGAGCATTTTGGTGCGAGGCTCAAAAGGGTACGCTTGGCGTTAAACCTCGATCCCGCTCAAATAAGCGATATTCTTGGAATTAAAAAGAATTCATATTACAAATACGAAGACGGCTCCCGCTTTCCCCAACCGGAGATATTGCTTTCCTTGACAACTTATTTGAACGTGAATGTGAATTATCTACTCAGCGGTGAAGGTGAGATGTTTTTAACTCCACCTCCCTCTTCGGAAAAAGAAAAAAGAATCTCCCTCCTCAAGGAAATCTTCCCCAATATACCACCGGAAACTTTCCCGCTGATCGAATCACTGGAGGTCCCGATAATGAAACACTCACTGATGACGGAATTCCTACTCTGCAAGGAGCAGTATAAATCCCACATCGATGAACATTTTTTAAATAATAAAAAAGAAAATAAATTATAGGTAGGGTCAACCAATGGAGATAGGAAATGATTGTTTCGATGAATTCTTGGAACTTCTGGAAATCCCTGAAACACGGGCAGTAATGCTGGAGTTTAAAGAAAAAATCAAAATTATTTTTAAGGATAAAATAGAAGGTTTTGAGAAGGTAAGAAGGGATTCAACTCCAGGTATGCTTGAGCCCGAAGAGGAAGAACCGGCAAAGATCATCCATTTGAACAAAAACTGGAAACAATATAGAGACCTATTATCAGAGTACGAATTCGAAGATCGGGAACTCCGGGAATTTATCCATTATTTATTAACCTTTCCATTTTTCCGCAGAATGGTACTCCAAGAATTTTATTTCAAAACCAAACCCTTCTTTAAAAATAAATTTGATGAATATCTAAGGGAAGGGTGCTAACGTGCTAACACAATTCACCACTCCACTACTCCCCCTCACCCCACCACTGCGGCGCTTCACTACCTCAAACTGACAGACATCAAGTCGATAACGATGGCATTATTAGATTCTGCTTCCTGCAATAGAGTTTTAAGACGAGTTTCAAACATTTCCGAGCCGAGGTATAAGATAATTTTTCCCCTCTTTTGCAGGATAAATAATAACCTCCGGAATTGCTCCTCGAATTTCCGGTTTTCATCTTTAACAAAATCCTTCACCACTACCACATCTACCTCTCTCGCCAGGCTGACGGCCGTATATATCTTTTTCAGGATTTCCGGCGAAATCGTCTTTCTTCTTACCTTCGCGATACCTGTTTGCCGCATACCCAGCACTGCCAGGTTACCCCAGACCTCTTTCTCATCCACGCCCCGGATCCGACAAAAATACGTTACCATTTCTGCCGCAGGGATGCCCAAATCAAACTCTTCAATATTTATTCGATCAATACCCACGGCATTCTTCCCGGATTCATAAAAACGAAATAAGCGGTCCATGGTTGGGGTGTTTTCACACAGGATAAAATAGGTTTTCCCCTTTTCCAATTCAAAGGATGGGGATGGTAGGTCAATGGTATTCTTACTTTTTTTGAAGAGCAGAAGCCAGGAAGCAATAAAAAACACGACGGTGTAGAGAATCGTTATGAGTATCCCCCCAGCAAAAGTAACTGGCAGACGGCTGCGGGCTTGAAAGAGGTTTTCATTGCCCTTCACAAAGGATTCGATGTCGGTATGGTCGGTGTAGAATTTTTTGTCGAAATAAAACCGCACAAACCGATCTCTAAGGTCTCGTGTATATTGATAGAAGGTTAAAAAGTTGTCATACCCCCGGCTGCTGATCTCATTTCCTACCGATAGGTAAAAAGTGGATGGAAAGAACATGGACAGGACTTGATAGTCCCTGATATTGTCCTTCATTTCATTTTCCAATTTTTTTTCTAATCCCTCGATTTTCTTAAAGTCCTCTTTCCAATAGCTCTCTACCAGCCCGGTTACAGCGGGGGGGGCTTTTTTGCCGCTCCGGAAAATCCCTATCTCTTCATATGCTCTCTTTTCAAAATCCATAACGATTTTCAATTTTTCCAATTCCAGGTAATAGCTATCGGTCATGCCCGCCGCTTTCCCGGAAATGATTTTGTCGATGGTCCACGGTATAATAAAAATAAATAAGAAAAAGAGGCCGATTATGGTTATAATCGCAACGGATTTGGTTTTCAAACGGCTTATCACTGTCCCCAGGGAAAAAAAGAACAGCAGGATTAAAAAAAGCACCCCAAGATAAATCAGCAGGTGCCGATAATCGGTCCCGAATAACGCCACACTATTTAATTTCAATAAACCCAAAGCGCACCCTCCAGTGATAAACAGGAGCAGCAGGAGTATGACAAACCGGGACCCGATAATGGGAAAAAACACTTTCCGGTAATTATTATAATGGGGAAAATCGGAAAGAAATTCCAGGTATTTTCTATGGTGCAGGGCCTCATAACCGAAATAAAGGGCAAATAGACTTCCCAGCAGCAGGGTAAATCCTGAGAAGTCCATTAATACACCACTTTTTTCTGTGAATAGTGTTTTGCCCTTAAAGAGGTTATAGATGTTTAACCGCTCCCCTGAATCGAAATTTGAGATCAAATTTGAGAAATGGCCGGAGTTATTAAAAAGGATACTCAGCGTGGACGGTAAGAACATTAAGCGAACTCCATAGGTACCGTACTGGGTATACAACATGTATTGTTTCACCTTCATCTTTTCGATTTCAATGAAGGTCTGCTTATTCTTTTCTACCAATTGCTGCCGCTTGATACCTTCCTGGAGAAAATAGAAAGCGATTGCCAGAAACAAGAGGAATATAATAATATTTCGAATACATAGGAACCGCCTTAACTCGAGGCCGAAAAAAACTCTAAAAAGCTTCATTTGATCTCATAAAATATTTGCGCCACATATTGACCGAAGAGGAGGGTTTCGGAATAGGTTTGATTCAGTAGCCAGAGATCCGCGACATCGGGTAATTTTTCCTCTTCCACCGCGGCCTTTATACGGTACTGGATCGACAGGATATTTTCCACGGAGGTATTCAGGTAATGATATACTCCCCTGATATTGCCTTTGGTTAAATACCCTTCCACATTTTTAAAGATAACCGGATTCAGGTTATTTTTTACCATGAAACCATTGTAATCGAACATTTGCAGTTGGCGGATCACGCCCGGGTTATAAGGAGCTTGAGCTGCTTCCTGCTCCAGGGCGGCATAGGTGACGTAGGCATTTTCCATATCGGATACTGCATCGGAAATAATCTTTGTCAGTTGGTCATATGGGAGGGCTTCGAGTTTCGCCAGTTCCACGGTGTTTAAAAAAAGCAAGGTATCGGCATAGCCACTCAATAAATAACTGGCTCCCTTGATAATGTAATTCTCAATGGTGCTGTTCGCCTTAATGCCCGCATATCTCGGAGTACCATGAGCATCCGGAACGCCCGGTGGGTTGTCAAATCCCTTCTGGGTTTCATTGGCAACTATCAATGATAACAGGTCTCCCGAGAAGGCGAATAAGACCAAAATTCCTAAAGTAACTGTTAAAATGATTTTTTTGTTTTTTTTAATCATTGTTTTTCTCCTTTGTGGATTATAATACCTGAAAATTTACCCAATGTCAATACATAATCGCTAAAAAAATACATAAATATTTTCGAACGAAGGTATGCCGATATTTTTTGTCACGGGAATGAATATATTCATGGGAATTTAGATGGGATTTCATAATAATGAAAGATAGATAGATAGAATGACCACATAAGCGGGCTATAAATAGTTTTTGTATCCTATTTATAGCCCTGCTGCGTATTACAGTATCCGCTATTGCGGCAAAACATGTTTATTTTGGATTATTTATAAGCTTCTACGAGAAGTTGCGCCATCTGGTTAGAAAACTCCACGGGGTTTTCCAATTCATAGCCCTCGATCAACATGGCCTGATAGAAGAGAATGTTGCTTGCATTTTTTATCTGGGGGGAATTGGGGTCTTCTTTATGAAGCTTTTGCAATACCTCGAATATTTTATGGTTGGGATTGATTTCCAATATTTTGGCAGCCCTGGGTGTGATTTGTTTGGCGCTCTTCATGAGCATTTCCATGTTAAAGGTTACGCCGGAAGTGGTTGCCACCAGGCAGACAGGGCTGGTGGTTAAACGCTTGCTTAAACGCACATCATTCACTTTGTCGCCCAGGTGTATTTTTATGGTTTTTAGCAGGTCTTCGTATTTCTTGGTTTTCTCGGCAAACTCGTCTTTCTCTTCGGTTTTATCCTTTTCATCTTTTTTCTTTTTATCTTTTTTATCCTCTGCCTCTTTGTCCTTGTCTTTCAGTACTTTGTCCAGGTCGAAACCTTCCCGGGTTATTGATTTTAATTTTTTGCCGTCATATTCATCCAGGTTCTGGGTGAGGAATTCGTCGATTTTATCGACAAAATAGAGGATTTCAATTTCTTTGGCTTTAAAGGCTTCCAACTGGGGCATACGCTGGATAGAATCGATGTCCTTACCTGAGGCGAAATAGATTTCCGACTGGCCTTTGGGCATCCGGTCCACATACTCCCTAAGGGTGGTCAATTTGCCGCCGGAATAGGAAGACGGGAATAAAATAAGGTCTTGCAGTTTTTCCTTATTTTTATAGGCCATGTAGATGCCGCCTTTAATGGCCTTGCCGAATTCGTCCCACATCTCTTCGTATTTCTCTCTCTTGTTTTTCAGCAATCCGGCCAGGGCATCCAGGACTTTTTTCTCCAGGTTTTTGCCGATAACTTTCAATTGCTGATCATGCTGCAAGATTTCCCTGGAGATATTGAGGGAGAAATCCTGGGAATCCACCAGGCCCCGTACAAATCGCAGGTGGTCGGGCAACAAATCCTTGCAGTCTCTCATAACAAACACATGATTGGAATAGAGATGGATACCCTGGGAATAATTTTTATCATATAAGTTGGAAGGGGCCCTGGAGGGTATGAATAACAGGGTGGTGTATTGAATGGTCCCTTCGGCCTTGGAATGGATCACATCGGCGAACTCGTTCCAATCATGGAAATGATGCTTATAGAATTGAAAATATTCATCCTCGGTAATGTCTTTTTTATTTTTTTCCCAGATGGGGGTCTGGGAATTTAAAACTTTATGATCGATGATGATTTCGGGTTTGGCATCTTTGATGTAAATACCGTTTTTGTCTTTGGGGTATTCCTCCCGATGAAAATCCATTTCTATGGGATAGCGAATGTAATCGGAATATTTCTTAATGAGGTTCTGGATGGTGTACTGGTTAGAGAAATCCTCTTCCGGGTTGGAACTATCCGTTACTTCATCCCTGAGGTAGAGCACGATCTCAGTGCCGCGGCTTTTTTTATCGTCTTTTTCAATGGTATAGGTGCCGTCACCGGTGGATTCCCAGCGGGTGCCCTCTTTTTTACCGGCGGCGCGGCTGATCAACACTACTTTTTGGGATACCATAAAACAGGAATAAAATCCGACGCCGAACTTCCCAATCAATTCGATGTCGTCTTTCTCTTGCAATGATTTTAAAAAAGCCTGGGAACCGGATTTCGCAATGGTCCCAATGTTCTGGATCACTTCATCGAAAGTCATACCCGTACCGTTGTCGGAAATGGTCAGGGTTTTGGCTTCTTTATCTACATCCAGGATGATTTTAAGCTCGCCGTCATCTTCCAATAATTCGGGTTTGGTAAGAGCCTGGAAATTTAATTTATCAAGGGCATCCGAACTGTTGGATACTAACTCCCGTAAAAATATCTCTTTATGGGTATACAGCGAGTTGATCATTAGATTTAGCAACTCTTTGGTCTCAGCCTGGAAAGTATGCTGTTCTTTACCTTCGGCTTTCGAGCTTGCCTTTTCTTTCTTTGTTTTTTTCACTTTTTCTTCCGTCATAATTATGCTCCCTATTCGATTTAGTTCCTAATTTTAACTCAATTTTCAGTTAAAGTCAAAGGGGGGGATGAAGGATGTCACCATTTCTAGGGTAAGCTCCCGCCACCGGCTTTCTTGACCTGGCAACAGAACAACCTGAAAATGCACCATAGGAAACAATTTCCACTGCGCCATACAATGACGAGGAGAGTAATTTATCTTATAAATTACCATAATTCTCCACCCTTTTAAATCCACAAAATTGTTGCATCCGATTAAGTGGACCAATATACTCGTAAAGCCGTAAAAAATGGAAAGTTCAATTTGTTCGATTTTGTCTCTATCTTAAACTTAGCCGACTGCGTGCAACAATTTTTGTATTCGCAGGATCAGAAGGCATCGATAATTTTTTCCAGGCTGGCACTCAGGGTACTGATTTCTTGATCAGATAATCGCGCCCGTATTCTTTGTTCACAGTTGGTTTTTAGTCTATCAATTTTTTTCTTAATATCCTGGCCTTTTTTAGCCAGGGAAATAAAGCATTTTCTGCGGTCGCTGGCATCGTTCTCCCTTACCAGGTAGCCATTTTTTACCATTTTATCGATAACCCGGCTGGCCCTGGAAGGAGACAGGCCCATTTTTTGAGATAACTCATTGCCACTGATACTCTCACGTGGTGCTATCGCGGCAATGCCGTTATATTCCGCCAGGGAAAGGCCTGTCTCTTCCATTATTCGCCATTCGCCAGCTATACAACTGGCCTTCAATCGATATATTAAATCCAACACGTTTTCTTTTTCCATGTTAGATGTTACATAAAGGACTCAAGGCTGGATACCAATACGTCCTCCTGTTGGACACCGACAAACTGTTTGACTTTCTGGCCGTCTTTAAAAAGCAAAAGTGTGGGTATACCGGTGATGCCTAATTTAGCAGCAGTTTCCCCACTATCGTCTACGTTCAACTTGAATATACCGGCTTTCTCACCTACTTTCCCCGCCACTTTCTCCAGGATGGGCCCCTGTAAGCGGCATGGATAACACCAGGGCGCCCAAAAATCTACCAGGCTTAATCCTGCTCCGGTTACTTGCTCAAACTCTTCATCCGTAATATTCCTTACTGTACTTGCGTTTTTCATGTTCTTGCTCCTTTGTTCGTTATTTACTATTCGTAATTTCGACTTAGTTGCTATTAGCAACTTTTGTCATTGGCAATTATACCGGATTATTGTTTTTTTGTCAAGCTTTATTTCCGACAACGAGCCCAGCGGCGCGGGGTACCTCTTAAATTTGAAGAGCCCCCCGATATGGGGAGCCCTGGACTTCCTAAAACTTTTCGTTATAATTTTTCTCTATTATCTTCTTCGCGTTCCTTCGCGTCCTTCGCGGCTAACAGAAGCTTTTTTAAAAAATCTTCAATTTACCGCCTTTACCGCCGCCTTCCCCAGGCATACCTACTTCTTTATAACCGGCCGGGATTTCAAAAAAAGAAGCAGGAAACGATGCGGCTTTGATATCGGTGACTTCCATAGTGGTTGTACTTTCCACATCCACTTTTCCTTTTTTCC
>JAUPLE010000783.1 GCA_030837085.1 Acidobacteriota bacterium
AACCGAAATCCCGGATCATGCCGAAATCCGCTGAAACGGTATACATGGGACGAAATGTCATTTTCTCGTAGGCCAGGTGAAAGCGATTAAAGCAAAAGGTTACTTTACCGCTTAGTTTTTCCAGGTCATCTACACGGACGCTGGGTCCGCTGCCGATTAAATATCCCACCTGGCCCGAATGTTTATTTTTAAAACGATCCAGTTCCGCTCGATCGCAATTTGAATACAATCCCAGGTAAGTCAAAAGGACTTGAACATGCCATTGTATTTTTGAGCCAACCTGTTTACAGAGATAAACCGGGTTTAATTTTTTCATAAAAAAACCTTGGTGTCTTGGTGCCTTGGTGGCAAAAATTTCATCATAGTCTCCGGGTGACGGCGGTATCCAGCCAATAAATTAAATTCCCGTTGGCGGGATAGAGCGCCTGGGCAGGCCATTGAAGGGGGTTGTAGTTTTCTTTGATGAGTTGTTCCACTGCCTGGGATTTTTCTTTCCCGGCGGCTGTCAGCCAGACATTTTTGGCGGCGTTAAAGACCGGCAAAGTTACGCTAACGCGATTCCATCCTTCTGGCCCGGTCCCGGCGGAAACAGCAAACCGATTTTCTTCCTCCACGGCATTGGAATGAGGAAATAGGGAGGCGGTATGACCGTCGGGTCCCATCCCCAGCAGCGCTAAATCAAATATCGGGAAATCATGCTTTCCCACGGCTCCATATTGGGATAATTGCTGGTGGTAATCTGCCGCGGCTTTCTCGGGAGCCAGTTCCCCTTTTATCCGGTGCACATTTGCCGATGGAATAGCCAGTGGTTGTATTAATGTCTCTAAGATAAGTTTATAATTGCTGTCGGCATGGTCCGGCGGGACGCAGCGTTCATCACTAAAATAAATGTAGACGCGGCGCCAATCGATTTTAATACTGCCGAAGTGGGAACATTTCACAATCTCCTTGTTAATTAACTTCGGCGTTCGCCCCCCGCCCATGATAACTGAAAAATCCCCGGTCTCCTGGACTGAAGAGACCAGATTTAAAAATCTTTGGGCAATGGTTTCCGCTAATTCCGCCGCTGATGGATAAACCTCGATGGCGGCAGGATGGACTTTTCTCCAATCGTTCACCAGGGTATCTTTTTCCTTCATTCCCTTCATGCGCCCCTGCGCAGGACCGTTAACGTGCTAACGTGTTAGCTTGCTAGCGTGCTAGCTTACGGGGTATTCGGACTTGCCGATGGTCAGATCGATGACAGCGGTTAACCAGATCATATGGATACACTCGACGATATTATACGCCTTGCTGTTCACCCAGAAGTTCAAATCTCCCAGTTGTTTCAAAGGGTTATCGGTAGAAAAGCCCGTAAAGGTAATTAATTCCATGCCTTTTTCTTTGACATATTTGGCGGCGTTAACCATATTGGGGGATTTCCCGCTGGAACTTATCAGGACAAGGATATCCCGCTGTTCGGCGTAAAATTCAATGGCCCTGGCCACCCAGTGTTCATACCCGTAATCATTGGCAAAAGCCGTGATCAAACTGGGATTATTAAAAGTGAGGGCGCGCACCCCGGCTTGTTTGGTGAAGTCCAGGGCGCAGTGAGCGGCTATGGCCGCACTGGCCCCATTACCGGCGAAAATGAGTTTCCCCTCGCCCTGTTTTACCCGGGCAATCCGATCACGCATCACAACGATCTTTTCTTTTGCGTCATCAGCAAAGAGGTTCTTTTCATACTGGGTAAAATAGGTTTTTAAAAAGGTTAAATCATCCATTGTGTTCCTCTTTATTATCCGTTTTCCCGTTGGCGTATATTTTATCGATGATTTTCATTACTTTTAAGGCGTCATCCGAGTTGCCGACTTTAATGTCCGTGTTGTTTTGAATGGCATTAAAGAAGTCATCGATTTCCGATCTCCAGGACGGGTCCGTATGGAACGTGATTCGTTCTTCATCTTCCCAGGTGGCTGCCGGGGACGTGGTACGGTTTTTAGCAATACTGAGCACCTCTTCGCCGTATGTGCCGGAAGAGGTTTTCAGCCCGTTTAACACCAGGTATCCCCTTTCCAGGAAAATTTCCAGGGAGAAGAGGTGACGCCACTGGGTCATGGTGGAATGTAATTGGGCGACAATGCCGTTTTGATTGTTCCGGAAAATGGCAAACACATTATCCTCGATATCCAGTTTCCAGTATAAATTGGAGACCATGGCCTGCACTTCATGGAAATCCCCGGACAGGTATAAGAAGAGGTCCAGCATATGAATGCCCTGGTCCAGGAGAATGCCGCCCCCGGCCAATTCTTTCTTGGCGCGCCAATTCTCAAAGAAATTTTTATCCACGCTTTTGCCGTAACGGCCCCGGATCCACAGGATATTGCCAAAATCCCCGGAATCGATCAGGGTTTTCATATGCTTAATGCTGGAATGATGCCGGTGATTAAAGCCATACATTAATTTCTTCCCGGATGCTTTTTCAACTTCCATGATCTCCATAACATCCGCCGCGGTAAAAGCAGGGGGTTTTTCACAGAAGACATGTTTCCCCTTGTTTAGGGCGGCAATGGTCAAGGGTTTGTTCAGCCAATTGGGGGTGCATAATATAACGGCATCGATCCCCGGGTCGGCAATGATATCCTCCGCCGACGCGGCTGTTTTAAACCCCTGGAAATCCTGGGAAGCATCGCCGTCGAATACCGATTTGATTTTCCCCCGGCCATTGGCTTGAATGGCTTCGGCCCTTATTTTTCCCATCTTGCCGAACCCGATAATGCCGATGTTAAGCATGGCCCACCTCCTTTTCAATTTCCGCCAGCAGTTTTCGCAAATCCTCCGCCGATCCTTTCAAGAAAGCATCACAGGTGCTGGCCACATGCGGGGTCATGAAAAACCGCTCCGGGTGGAATTTTTTTAGTTTCCCTTCATACGGTTCCTGCCAATAGACATCAAAGGCCGCAAACAGGCGTCCGTTTTCCAGTTCTTGATAAAGGCCCTCTTCCGAAACCAGGGCCCCGCGGGCGGTGTTTATTAATATGGCCTGGTCTTTTAGCATCGCCAATTTTTCCGCATCCATGAAATTCTTATTTTCCGGCAGATTGGGAATATGCAGGGATACGATATCGGCACCTTTCAACAGCGGTTCCAACTGGCCGGGAGAATTTTCCAGCACATCATAGGTCTTAACCCTCATAAGGGGCTTCATTTTATCCCGCACCT
>JAUPLE010000784.1 GCA_030837085.1 Acidobacteriota bacterium
CAGGTCTTGAAAGTGTTAAATATAAAGGCGCCGTTGGCCGAGATATTTAGACGTCCTACTATCAGGGAATTAAGCCGGTATATCTTGGCGGAAGAAAAATCCCACTATGCCGCGGTAACGGCTGCCGAAGAAAAAGAATATTACCCCCTGTCTCCGGGGCAAAAGAGATTGTACCTGGTGTACCGGATGGATGTAGAAAACACCGGTTACAATATAACCACGGCGTTGGAATTGGATGGAAACATCGATATTGAGAAGTTACAGGCAACCTTCAGGGAATTAGTCCGCCGGCATGAGAGCTTTAGAACATCTTTCTTCCTGGCCACTGAAGAACCTGTTCAGCGCATTCATCCGCCCGCCGAAGTGGAGTTTGAAATTCAAATATTAGGAGGAAGGGGGCAGGGGTTAGGGGTTCGTCCTTTCGATCTTTCCTCTGCGCCGCTGCTTCGGGTGGGGCTTGAAAGGATCGATGAAAAAAAACACCTCCTATTGGTGGATATGCACCACATTATCGCGGACGGCGTATCTATGGCAACACTGGTCAAAGAGTTTACCGCTTTGTATGCCGGTGCTCATTTGCCAGCTTTGAAACTGCGATACAGGGATTATGCCGAATGGCGGAACCGGGGGAAAAATGACGCGGACAAGCGGCAGGAAAATTTCTGGTTAATGCAATTTGAAACCGGCGATATCCCGGTATTAAGTCTTCCTCTCGATTATCCACGTCCCACGATCCAGGATTTCGCGGGAGCCAATCTGCGTTTCGAGATAAATGAAGAAGACGCTGGAGCGTTGCGATCATTGGCAGTAAAAGAAGATATCACACTTTTTATGCTTCTACTGGCACTTTTCAATCTTTTATTGGCGAAACTCAGCGGTCAGCAAGATATCATCGTAGGAAGTCCAACAGCCGGCCGCAATCACGCCGATCTCCAGGATATCATCGGTATGTTTGTTAATACCCTGGCACTGAGGAATTTTCCCATAGCCGAGAAACCTTTTAACCATTTTTTGCAGGAAGTGAAAGAAAGAACATTAACCGCATTTGAGAACCAGGAATACCCATTCGAAAATCTAGTGGAGCGGCTGAAAGTAAACCGCGATACCGGTCGCAACCCATTGTTTGATGTTGCGTTTGTCTCCCAGAACATGGATGTACCCGAAGTGCATATTCCCGGTTTAAAGACTAAACCCCATAATTTTGAAAAAGAAACTTCAATTTTCGATATTACCTGGCAAACTTTTGAATCCAGTTCCAGGCTGCTTTTTATTATTGAATTCAGTACGAAATTATTCAAACCGGAAACGATTCAGAGGTTTACCGGTTACTGGTTGAACCTGTTGAAACAGGCATGTTTGAATCCCACTGCCCGGGCAATGGATATGGATATTCTTTCCCCGGAAGAAAAGAATCTCCTGCTTTATGGTTTTAATGAAACCGAGTATGAATACCCGGAGCACAAAACTATCCATGAATTGTTCATGGAGCAGGTGGATAAGACGCCTGACAATGTTGCCCTCGTATGGGCAGATTCTCAAATCTGGCCTATCACTCTGTCCTACAATGAATTGAATGATCAATCCGACCGATTGGCTGGTTTAATAATGGAAAAAGGCGTCCTGCCGGACAGTATTGTGGGTATTATGATAGAACGTTCCGTTACGATGATAATTGGCATTTTGGGCATATTGAAAGCAGGCGGTGCGTATCTGCCCATCGATCCATCATACCCACAGGATCGCATAGATTATATGCTGGCTGATAGCAATGCAAAAATTTTATTAGGAGCGGAAGAATGCAGGAAAGAAATAATTATTAATTGTCAATTGTTAATTGTTAATTGTAAACTGAAAACCCCGCGCTCAATGCAGGCACCGCTTCATCATTCAAATCTTTCCTACATCATATACACATCCGGCACCACGGGAAGGCCCAAGGGAGTCATGGTGGAGCACCGGAGCGTTGTGAGGTTGGTTAAGAATACCGATTATGTGGAATTCAGGGAAAACGATCGTATTTTGCAAACCGGCGCATTGGAGTTCGATGCGTCTACTTTTGAAATATGGGGCGCTTTACTCAATGGTTTAATGCTATTTCTTGTAGAAAAAGAGCACGTGTTATCTCCCCTGGATTTACGAAATGCCGTTGAAAAATATGATATCCGTACGATGTGGTTGACGTCATCGTTGTTTAACCGGTTATCAGAAGCTGATATCGAGATATTTGCCCCACTGCGGAACTTGCTGGTGGGGGGTGAAGCGCTTTCGCCGTTGTATATAAACAAATTACGGACCAGGTTTACGCAGTTAAACATAATCAACGGTTATGGCCCCACGGAGAATACGACCTTTTCCACCACATACAGGATAAATAGAGAATTTAAGGATAATATTCCTATTGGTAGGCCTATTGCCAATTCCACGGCTTATATCGTTGACCGGTGGAATCGACTTCAGCCCCTGGGAGTGGCGGGCGAATTACAAGTAGGGGGGCATGGCGTCGCCCGTGGCTACCTGAACAATGTAGAATTAACAGCGGAAAAGTTCGACCAGGATTTACAGGATGTTCTGGATGACCAAGATGTAAAAAATAAAAGTTTTGCAGGGGTCAAGGGGGGGCTTTTTCAAAAGCCCCCCCTTGTCTTCTACAAAACCGGCGATCTGTGCCGCTGGTTGCCCTGTGGTAATATCGAGTTCCTGGGAAGGATTGATGGCCAGGTTAAGCTGCGGGGGTTCAGGATCGAGTTGAGTGAAATCGAGAGCCGGTTGACTGCTTATAAAGGAATAAAGGAAGCGGTAGTGGTTTTAAAAGAAAAGAATCTTCAATCTTATTTATGCGCCTACTTTGTCCCTGTACGTGAAGCGGCAGTTTCTGGTCTGCGGGAATATTTGTCAGGGAAGTTGCCTGCTTACATGATTCCTTCTTATTTTGTACCGATGGACAGGATACCGTTAACGCCCAATGGAAAAGTAGACCGCAAAGCTTTGCCGGACCCGGATATAAAAAGTGGAAATGATTATGTGGCCCCTTCCGATGAAACCGAATGGAAACTGGCGGAAATATGGTCGGAAGTGCTTGGGATCAGCAAAGATATTATCTGTATTTATGATGACTTCTTCCAATTGGGTGGTCACTCATTAA
>JAUPLE010000785.1 GCA_030837085.1 Acidobacteriota bacterium
CCGGTTTATTTCCAATGACCTCCTGTGGGCAAAGGATACCGATGAAAAGGACGCCGATATACTCAGGGATATGGTTTCCAACAATATCCTCTATTTTGATCCTACCGAAGCCGTATATTATCCCCAGGGGAAAAGCTATCAATGGGGAATAAAATTATATTTTGAAAGTATAGAAAAATAAAAGTAGCCCACAGAACACACGAAACACACGAAAAAAATAAGCCACGGACGAACACGGAAGGACACTGACAATTAGCCGCGAAGAACGAGAAGGGACGCGAAGTAAAAGATAGCCCGCCTCATGAAGCACGAAATACGAAACAAATCCCAAATCCAAAGGTCCCAAAGTTGACATTTTATGAAGGATAGACTATATTTTATCCGGGAAATTCCCAGGTAAAGGAGGTGAAACATGTTGAATCTTGATTTTGTATTGCAGCCTGAAACAGAGCAAAAAATAAAACGAATTCTGGACCAATATCCCGATAAAGAGGTATTTTTTCAGGACATCATCAAGAACCAGGTCGATGAATTGAAAAATGGGATTCACAATATCGAAATCGATTTAAAAGAATTCGAGCAAAGGCACCACCTCTCAAGCGAAGATTTTTATAAACGCTTCACAAACGGTGAATTGGGGGACGAAGAAGATTTTATGTTATGGTCAGGTATCTATGAAATGCAGTTGGAAAACAAAAAGAAATTGCTTGAATTGAAATGATAGATGATTATTTCGAAACCCCTGAGCCGGAATTGTATGATATCCTTCTTGATATCCAGGAATTCATCAACCTGGAACAAAAGAAAGGGAAAGACGCAGCAAAGATGGAAGGGAACAGGCAGAAATGCCGTTAACATTGTCAGCGGACAAAATAAAAGATTTTTCTTTCAACCAGTTGACGGTTTTCTCCATTTATGCTATTTATATAATTCAAGCCAGGATAAACCGGCAGTTAACATCTAAACATTGGAGTTAAGTAAGTGAAATTCAGCGAACTCGTTAGGTTGTTAGAAAGGAATGGTTTTAAAATTGTGAAAGAAAAAGGATCCATAAGGTATTACGGGAAATCAGGGTGGAAAAACCTGATCCGGGTTGATTATCATGGGTCAAAAGAGGTGCCTGGCGGCACCTGCCATAGTATTCTGAAAGCGGCAGGGCTTAAGCATAGTCACGGAGGAACACAATTATGATCGAATTAGCATATTCATTAGTAATTGAAGCTACAGATGAGCCGGATTATTTTGGATTTTATTCTCCTGAGTTGGAAGGGTTTTCTGGCATAGGCCATTCAATAGAGGATTGTTTGTTTCAAGCGAAATGGGGAATGAGGGAACATGTTGAGTTATTAAAAGAGCAGGGACTCCCGGTTCCGGCCAGGAACCCAAATGCTACGATTATCATACAGAACGAAAAAAAGATTGCGGCTTAATCCATCACATTCCCAGCAAGCGAAAAAAGGGGGGTGAGTTTCCGCCCCTTGCCTTTTTTTCGCCAATCCATTATACTGATTCCTTAACTAAGGATTACGTAACCATTAACCGTAATAAAGGAAAGGAGATTAAAATGGCAGAGAACGATAGCGATTTAGAACGCATCAAACAATTGGAAAAAGAGATCGGTCGAAAATTAGATAAACGGGAATTTGAAGAGATAAAAAAATATGGGCACAGGGGTTTTGCCCTGGATGAAAAGGAACAGGTTATTGGCTTGAATCTAGATGAAATAAAATTAGATCCTGTCCCGGCTGCGCTTTCCACCTTTCTCCATCTCAAGAGACTCCGTTTGTATAACACTCAACTCAAGGATTTCTCCTTTTTTCAAGAGCTGAGTAATCTAACACAATTGCATTTATGGCATAATCAAATTACCGATATCTCCTTTCTTCAATGGTTGCCTAAGCTGACATATTTAGATTTATCTATTAATCAAATTACCGATATCTCTTTTCTTCAAGCACTGAACCACGTGACACATCTTAATTTAAGAAATAATAACATAAAAGAATTACCCGAAGCTCTTCTGGAACTGGGATTGGAAATAGATGTGGAATCTGAAAGAGAGTGGAATGAGCAGAAAATTTACCTGCACGGGAATCCCCTGGAAAAGCCTCCGATAGAAATTATTAAGCAAGGCAAGGAAGCCATTAGGGCTTATTTCGATTCCTTAAAGAAGGAAACCCTACCCTTAAATGAAGTCAAAGTCCTGCTTGTAGGTGACGGCGGCGCCGGAAAAACCTCCCTGGTCAATCGCCTCCTGCGCCTGGGCTTTAATATCGACGAACCCCAAACCCATGGGATTAAAATCAAACAATGGACCATTAATCAAAACGAAAAAAACATAAAAGTTCATCTCTGGGATTTCGGCGGTCAGGAAATCATGCACGCCACCCACCAGTTCTTTCTTTCAAAACGCAGTCTTTACCTCCTGGTGCTGGACAGCCGCAAAGAGGAAAAAACCGAATACTGGCTCAAACACATCGCAAGCTTCGGCGGCGACTCCCCGGTGCTGATCGTCATCAACAAAACCGATGAAAACCCGGGCTTCGAACTCAATCGCAAATTCCTGCAAGACAAATACCCCAACCTCAAAAACTTTTACCGAGTTTCCTGCAAAACCGGCGAAGGCTTCGACGCGATGGTTCCGGCCCTGAAAAAAGCGCTGTCTCAAGTAGAAATGATCCGCACCACCTGGGCTGCTTCTTGGTTCCAGGTCAAAACCCGGCTGGAAAATATGCAGGAACCTTTCCTCTCTTATCAACAATACCGGGAAATATGTTCCTGTGAAAACATTACCGAAAAATCCAGCCAGGATACCCTGGTGGATTTTTTAAATGATCTGGGCGTGATTCTCCACTTTAAAGAATTGGAACTGCACGACACCCATGTACTGGACCCCAAATGGGCAACCGAAGCCGTCTATAAAATAATTAATTCAAAACAATTGGCTGACCGTAACGGAATTCTTCAATTGAACCTGCTGGAGGAAATTTTAAGACCAAAAGATGACCTTGATTTTGAATACCCATCCGAAAAATACCCCTACATCATCGAAT
>JAUPLE010000786.1 GCA_030837085.1 Acidobacteriota bacterium
AGTATTTACCAGCTATGAAAATAGCCACAAAGGCACGAAGGCACAAAGATACACCAAGAACTTTATTATTAAAAAAACCTTGCCGCCCTGGTGCGCCGTATTTTGGTGGCAAAGTTTTCATGATCTTCGGGTTTGGGTGTGCCTTTATAACCGACTATCTTGAAAAAAAAGCCTATCGATCGGTCGATAATGAAACCATCCGGGAGGGATTTTGATGACAAAAACTGCAGTGGAGATTGACCTTATTAAAGAACTGGAAAAAGAATCCGGCCTCGAATTGAAACAACGCGAGTTTAAAGAAATATTAAACAATAAGGAGAGCGGCTATTCCATCAATGAAGAGGGGGAAGTCAAGGGCATTGCTTTTTATAAAGTTCGATTGACTTCTTTACCCGGAAGCCTTGTCCATTTCAAAAAACTTGAAAAGTTGGTTTTATTTCAAGTGGAAGCGGAAGATTACTCTCTGCTTCAAGAGATGAAGCAATTATCTTTCCTGGATTTGTCTAAAAATAAAATTGAAGATATCTCCTTTCTCACCGGATTAAATAATATCGCCAATTTATACCTGGGCTGGAACCGTATTTCCGATATTTCTCCTCTTCGGCACTTAACCGGCCTATCCGGCCTGGATCTAAGAAGCAATAATTTGACCGACATTTCTCCGCTCAGTGAATTGAGGCAATTAAACAGTCTGGATTTGCAAAGTAATAAATTAACGGATATATCCGCCCTTCGAGGATTGAGCCGTCTAACTTATTTAAATTTAGCCGGAAATAAAATCACCGATATCGCCCCATTACATGGATTGAGCAATTTGACATATTTAGACGCCGCGGGTAATCAAATAGTGGATATTTCTGAGCTTAAAGACCTTGTTGGCCTGGTTTATTTAAATTTAAGCGGCAATAAGATAGAAAATATCTCTCCCCTGCGGACATTAATTAATTTGACTATTTTGAATTTAGGGGATAACCGAATCACAGACGTATCCCCTATCAAAATGTTGAGGGACTTAACCGATCTGGATTTAAATGGCAATAACATAGCCGACATCTCCCCTCTTGCAGGGATGATAAAATTGGTAGTTTTGAATTTGGGTATCAATCAAATAATAGATATCTCTCCCCTTCAGGATTTAACGCGGTTGTACCGATTAGATCTGGAAATCAATCAAATAATAGATATCTCTCCCCTTCAGACATTAAGCCAGTTGAAAGATTTATACCTATTCAACAATCAAATCAGCGATATCTCACCTCTTCAGTCATTAATGCAGTTGAACTCTTTAAGCCTGTTCAACAATCAAATCAGCGATATCTCGCCCATTCGGATATTATCACAGTTGAACACATTAAATCTGAACAGCAACCAAATCAGCGATATCTCACCCCTTCAGCCATTAACACAGTTGACCACATTAGATCTGGACAACAATCAAATCAGCGATATTTCGCCCATTCGGACATTATCACAGTTGAACACATTAAATCTGAACAGCAACCAAATCAGCGATATCTCGCCCCTTCAGACATTAAATCAGTTGAACGTATTATATCTATACAGCAACCAAATCAGCGATATCTCGCCCCTTCAGACATTAATACAGTTGACCACATTATCCCTATCCGATAATCAAATCTGTGATATCTCCCCCTTTCGGACATTAATACAGTTGGCCACATTAGATCTTCGCAACAACAAAATCACCCACTACCCCCGGGACATTTCCCTCGGCAAAATGGATATCGTGTGGGAAGAAATTTTTTCTATACATGTCCTCAATCTCTACGGCAATCCCCTGGAATCTCCGCCGGTGGAAATCGTCAAGCAGGGCGCCGAAGCTGTGCACAATTACTTTGAACAACTAACCCAAGAATCCTTGCTCCTCCTGGAATCCAAACTGCTTATCGTGGGCGGCGGCGAAGTGGGCAAAACTACCCTAATGCGCAAACTTCTGGATAACGATTTTGTGATGGAACCCGGCCGGGAACCCACTACCCACGGTATCAAAATCATACCCTGGTGTCTCTCCTGCTCCCTGGAAAACGACACCCAACCCAGCCGCGATATTAATCTATCCATCTGGGATTTCGGCGGCCAGGCCATTTACCACTCCACCCACCAGTTTTTCCTTACCAAACGCTCCCTTTACCTGTTTGTCTGGGAAGCCCGCAAAGAAGAAGATACCGGCCCCTTCGACTATTGGCTTAATATCATCAAACTTTTGAGCGACAACAGCCCGGTCATCGTGGTGATGAACAAGGCTGATTTGCGACTCAAACATATCGATGAAGCCTCTTATGCCGGCGTCTTTCCCAATATTGTCGATTTCATCCAGGTAAGCTGCCTCACCGGCGACGGCATCCCCCGACTGACCGAAACCATCCGCCACGCCCTTTGCCGCATGCCCCACCTTAAAGATAAACTGCCCAAAGCCTGGCTGGATATCCGCCGCCTCCTGCAACAGGAACAAAAAAATTATATCAACCGCCCCCGCTATTACGACATCTGCGCCGGTGTGGACCTAAAACCCCATGAGGCCGATTTTGTCGGCGATTACCTCCACGACCTTGGGGCCATCCTCTATTTTCAGAAGGATGCCGAACTGAAAAATATCGTGATCCTCAATCCCGAATGGGCCACCGAAGCCGTCTATAAACTCATCGATGCCAGGGAAATTATCGCCAACAAAGGCCGTTTCTCCATTAACCTGCTGCCGCAAATCTGGGACCAGTCGGTTTACCCCGCGGATAAACACCATAGTTTGATGCGGCTGATGGAGAAATTCGAACTCTGTTTCCATGTGCTGGACAGAGATGACTACATCATCCCGCAACTCGTGCCTGCCATGCGCCCGGGCATCGATTTCCCCCGTTTCCGTTTGCCCGGTTCACTTCGCTTGCAGTACCGCTATGTATTTATGCCGGCCGGGATTATCAGCCGTTTCATCGCCCGTAATCATTACCTGATTTGTGAGGAAAAGTACTGGCAAAACCGCGTGCAATTGGTTTATGAAGATACCTCCGCAGTGCTGCTGGGCGATCCCGTGAAGCGAATGTTGACCGTTTCCGTAACCGGCCCGCAGGGATCGGAACTACTGCACATAATCCGCAACCAACTGCAGTACATCCACGGCACTTTGAACATGACTTTAGAAGCCGGTCATTATTTCGAGGAAGTCCCCTGCAACTGCACACAATGCGCCGGTTCCACCGAACCCCATCTCTATCCCTTCGCGGTGTTGAAACACATGGCCGCCCAGAACCAGTCATTGACGTGCTTTAAAAGTTACCAAACCGTGTCGCCCGCATTATTGTTGAAAGGATACCAACCGCCGCTTCCGGCGGCCACGCTTCGGGAAACGCTGCTGGAGTTATTAATGGGATTGCAGGGCATCGCCGGTCATATGCCGACGGAAGAGGACAGCCGCACCGCATTTTTAGCCCAATTGCTGCGGGTACGGGGCTATTATGTCAACGAGCAAGCGCCCCGCGGCCGCTCTGAAAAAGGCCTGGACCTGGGACGCCTGGATATGGAAATCCGTTCCGCCGACGGCAAACCCGTCGCCATACTGGAAGCCTTTAACCTGGAAAGTTTTGAGCGTACCGTGATAGAGCGGCATGTGCAAAAAATATTCGGTTATGACGCCAATGGCTTGCCGGAGAATGTGATCCTGGTATATGGCGAAGCGCCCGATTTCACCCAATTATGGCGAAAGTACGTCGAGTTCCTGGCCGAAGTGAAGTTCCCGTATCCCCTGGTGGGAAGGATTGAAGAGGAAAAAACAGGCGCCGCGGATATCAAAAGCGCCCGCACCCGACACCGCCGCAATAATGAGGAAACCGATTTGATCCATCTGTTCGTCAACCTTTTCCAAAGACCGAAGAAGAAAGGAAACGGACAGGGGTAAAAACGGGGCAACCGAAATTAAATCCCTTTATTGAAAAAGAAATTCGGCTGGTATATAATGGAAAGGTGAAAGCTGCAAAGCGGTGAAACCATGAGTGAATTAAAAATGAAAAGAATCCCATACGGGTTAACGAACTATGAACGGATCGTTCAAGATAATTGCTACTATGTAGACAAGACCATGTACCTTGAGACGATTGAAAAAGCCGGGGATTACCTGTTTTTTATCCGCCCCCGACGTTTCGGGAAATCCTTATTTCTTGCCGTCCTCCATGGCTATTATGACGTGTATTACAAAGAAAGATTCGACGAATTATACAAAGATACATGGATTCATTCGCATCCCACGGCAGAGAGGGGTTCCTACCTGGTACTGCCGTTCAATTTCTCTGCCGTCGACCCCGCGCAAGACAAAATCGACGCCTCTTTTTTAAACCATATCTGGGGAAAGGTCGACTCATTTATCAGGAAATATTCGGACTACCTGGGAAAAGATAAAGATTATTTACTGGGACAAATTAAAGCCAGCCGTTCCGGATCGGATATTTTATCGATGATAATTAAATTTTGCCAGGATGCGCTGCAGAAGTTGTATATCATCATCGATGAATATGATAATTTTGCCAATACCATACTCACCACTTCCGGGAAAGATGCCTATGAAGAACTGACCCACGGCGAAGGTTTTTTCAGGTCGTTTTTTAATATATTAAAAAACGGGACCACCGGAATTGAGGCCCCCATTACCCGGTTATTCATCACCGGGGTCTCACCGGTAACGCTGGACGATGTTACCAGCGGGTTCAATATCGGGACCAATGTGTCGTTAGAACCCGGGTTAAGCCGGATGCTGGGCTTTACCCGCGAAGATGTGGCTGAAATGATTAACTATTACAGGGCTAATGGAGTTATTACCCAGCCAACGGAATTTATAATGGAACTCATGACCGAATGGTATGGTAACTACCGGTTTTCCCGGAAAGATAACATTGACCTGTATAACCCGGATATGGTACTGTACTTCGTCAACAAGTGCATCCTGGGTAATGAAATCCCGGATGACCTGATCGATCGGAATGTGCGCATCGATTACGGGAAATTACGACACCTCATCATCCTGGATAGGGGGGACATTAAAACGCCTATTACCAATGGAAATTTCAGCAAGCTGAAGCAGATCATCGAAGAGGAAGAAATCGTGTCCAACCTGGTAACTGGCTTCCCGGTAAAACGGATGGCCCATGCAGAGAATTTCATCTCCCTGCTTTTTTATTTCGGATTATTGACCATCAAAAAAACGACCTTGCAAGATGAAGAATCGGTTTTACGGATCCCCAATGAAACCATTCGCCGTTTGTTTTACGATTACATCAAAGAAGGGTACGAAGAAACCGGGGTATTTTCCCTGGATTTATATACCTATAACCGCTTGATGCACGGCCTAGCATACAGGGGCGAATGGGAACCTCTTTTCAATTATTTATGCGGCCTTATAGGTGAAAGCATGAGCCTGCGCGATTTAATCACGGGCGAGAAGTCCATCCAGGCCTTTTTAAATGTCTATCTGGGTTTAAGCAACCTTTTCATTATCCACACGGAAAAAGAATTGAACAAAGGCTATGCCGATATCGTGATGGAACCTTTCACCGCTGTCTATGAAAGTATAAAGTATTCCTATGTGCTGGAAATTAAATATATCAAACCGGAAGGGAAAAGAAAAAAGAAAGTGTCGCCGGGAGTAAGCAAAAAATTAAAAATCGAAGCGGAAGAGCAACTTGGAAATTACAGTATGGATGAGAAATTCAAGAAAAGTATGGAAAAGACCCAGGTAAAAAAGTTGGTGTTGATATTTTACGGTTCGGATTTGGTTTACATCGGCTAAAATATCCCTTTTCTCCACTTCTTGCTCCAAAAAGATGTAAACTTTTATAAATCTTAACTAAAATCATTGGAAAGACGTGTTCTTCCCCTGGTGACAAATCCAATAACCAATACTAAGGCTTTCTTTCCATTTGTTTTAATGCTTCCTCGACTTCAACAACGGGAAGCATACATCGTTTGTCCCGGCAAATATAAATCAAGGTTTTCCCCTTTTGTAACTTTCCTTTCAAAAAGGGCAAATGACCCTCTTCCGCTCCGCCCATAAGTATCATTTGCGGCAGGAAACGACGTTCCAACTCTTTTCGTTTTTGTTCCCAATCATCTCCCACCACGGCAACCTCAAAGGGAGGAAATACGAAATAAGCCATCAACAGGTCCCAATTGGCATAGTAAGAACCGCCGCTTACTAAAGCCGGTTTTATATTGTTCAACATCTGCCGGGCTTTCAATGTATAATCCTCAGCGGAAAAATACTCGCCCAGCAGGTAAAGATTCAAGGCCATCCGGGAATTGGACGAAGGGATGACATTGTCGCTGATCTCCATCTTGCGGGCAATTAAACCAGGGTCTTGATCGGAGGTATAATAAAACATGCCCCCGGTTTTATCATAAAAGTGGTCCAGCGTATACCGGGTTAAATCCCGGGCCAGGGAAAGCCACTGCCCTGCGAATGTTGCCCGGTACAGGGAGATAAACGCCGCGATAGTAAATGCATAATCGTCTAAAAATGCATTGATGGTGCACTTCCCGTTCTTGTAATTCCTGTAAAGGCGTCCGTCAGGGGACATCATGTTCCCTGTAATAAACCCGGCGTTTTTCAACGCCTGTTTTAAAAACCGTTCATCCCCAAATGCCCGGTACGCATCGACATACCCGGTCAACATCAATGCATTCCAGGCGGTTAATATTTTATCGTCCAGGGCGGGACGAACCCGGTGGGAACGGACCGCCAATAACTTTTGTTTGGCGCTGCGAATGTGTTCTTCCAACTGCTGCCGGCTGATTTTTCTCGTTTCGGTAAACGCCTCATCCGTTTCCAGGCGATGCAGGATATTTTGCCCGTTTTCCCAGTTGCCCTGGTCTGTCACATTGTAATAATCAATGACTAACGGTGCATCGCCGGCCAGGACCCGTTGGATTTCACTCTTTGTCCACAGGTAAAATTTCCCTTCTTCCCCTTCGCTGTCTGCATCCAGCGAGGAATAAAATCCGCGGCCTCCTCCAGCGCCACCAGGAATTTCGGGCGAAGTCAATTCCCGTTCCACGAAATCCAGGGTTTCATATACGACTGCTTTGTAAAGGGGATTTTCAGTGGCCTGGTAGGCGTGAGAATAAAGGCTTACCAATTGGGCGTTGTCGTAGAGCATTTTCTCGAAATGAGGGACTTTCCAAAACGTATCGGTAGAGTAACGGGCAAAACCACCGCCTATCTGATCATAAATACCCCCCATGGCCATTTTATCCAGCGTGATTGTGACCGCTTCCAGGGCCCGGGCTTTTTGCGTTAAATGAAAATAGGTTAAGAGATATTGATAGCCAACGGGCAAAGGGAATTTAGGCGCTCGCTTCTCGCCGCCCCATTGGTAATCGATGGAACCTTGCCAATTCTCGAAGATTTGATCAAGTACCGCGGGATCAAGCGAAATATCGGTAAGGTTAATGGAGATTTCCCCGGTAGAACGAACCCCCTGGCTCAGGGACTCCGCCTGCGCTTCGATCTGTTGGGGGTTATCCCGGTAAATCCGCTGAATTTGTTCCAGCAGTAGAATCCATTGTTTTTTGGGAAAATAAGTACCGGCAAAAAAAGGTCTGCCGTCCGGCAGGGCAACGGCATTAAGGGGCCAGCCGCCGCCGCCGGTTAATAAATGAGACGCAGTCATGTAAACCTGGTCGATATCGGGCCGCTCTTCGCGATCTACTTTAATCGCGATAAAGTACTTATTCATTATTTGTGCTGTTTCCTCATCGGCAAAAGATTCTTTTTCCATCACGTGGCACCAATGGCAGGCGGCATAACCGATGCTGATAATGAGGAGTTTGTTTTCTTCCTTTGCCTTTTCCAGGGCTTCGCTGCCCCAGGGGTACCAATCTACGGGATTATGGGCATGCATAAGCAGGTATGGGCTGCTTTCATTTATAAGATGATTGGTGAACAATTTATGTTTCATCGTTATTTCTCCTTTGAAATTACTGGATATAGAATATAATAAACCAGAAGTTTTTGGAAGTCCCTGAGTCCAAGAACTTTTTTCAAAATGATGTAAACTTTTATAAATCTTTACAAAAGGTCCAGGAGAAAATATTATAATGTACTCCTTGAATCTATAAGGAGGTAGACCGATGAAACGTCTAATTATTTTTATTGTTCTTCTTATTATACTGGGCGCTTTGCTCTTCGGGAGCGACAGCAATATCACCAAAATAGGAGGATGGGGGACAGGTGACTATAATGATGTTTTTACCAGGGCTAAATACGCTTACATTGCCGCTAACAATCACGGGCTCGATATTCTTGATATCAGCAACCCTTCGAAACCTGCGCTTGTGGGAAACACTTCCCTCGACTCCCGGAACTCCCGGGCAATGGCAGTGTATGTAGATGGAAATTACGCCTACCTGGCTTGCTCAGACGGCCTGCATATCGTAGATGTATCGATACCAACTTCACCCCAGGTTCTCGGATTTTACTCCATCGAGAAATATTACGATATGATTTACCTTGTATCCGCAAACGTTAAGGATGTTATTGTCGATGGAAATTACGCTTACCTGATGCTTGAATACAGTTACTTTGAGCACTGCATCATCGATATACTGGATGTTTCGAATCCGGCCCAACCTCAATCCACTGGGCAATATATTTACTTCGGCGATTCGATCAAGGAGTCCGACCTCGGATTCCTGCACCAGGAAAACAAGAGTTACCTATTTTTTAACGATGATATGATGAGCGACCTGGAAATTTGGGATGTGTCTAATCCACTTTCCCCACAGCACAAAAAAACCATTAACTCGGTAGACAGATACAGCGTAAAGGGGAATTACGTATATATCATTTATGGTACCGATTTGAAGATTTTTAATATCGAGGACCCCACAAACCCCCAACAAGTAGGAACATGCTCGATCAGCAGTTATGCTTATCATATCTATGTTGCTGGAAATTACCTCTTCCTGGCGGAGGAAACAGATTGGACACAAGATACGTGGCAAATACAAATAATCGATATTTCCAATCCCACGGCTCCTGTCGTTTCCGGGTCCTGTCCATTTTCAGGGGACCCGAAGGAGTTGACGGTAACTGGAGGTACGGCATTAGCAGCAGAAAGGGAACGCGGCTTATATATCTTTGATGTAAGTAAACCCACCTCGCCCCGGTTTCTAAAAAATTATGATTTTTCCTGGTCGCCATTTGATATTGTCGTGGAGGGCAGTCGCGCCTATGTGGTGGATAATCATAAAGAATTATATATCTTCGACATTTCCGCACCCTCATCCCCGGTTATATTGGGAAAATACCTGTGCCCCGAAACCATAGCGGCTATTTCTCTTATTGGAAATTATGCTTACCTGACCACCTGGGGCAGCGGTTTGGAAATCATTAATGTGAAGGACCCCACCAGGCCGGTAAAAGAAGGCGTATTTTTTGCTGACTATCCCACAATAAAGAACATAACGATTAATGGAAATTATGCTTATTGTAACAATGATTATTATTGGTTTTATATCCTGGACCTGGCAAACCCTTTGGAGCCGGTGCTATTGAGTAAACTTAAAATCACTACAGTGGGTAAAATCCATATCGATGGTAATTATGCTTTCCAGGCTGGAGATTATGGGGCGGATGTAATAGATATAACAAATCCGACTGCCCCGGTTGTTATTTCGAATTTTTATGGGAGTTCGAATATCAGGGTGGGCAGCGTTTGCAGCCAGGGTGCTTATGTCTATGTCGCCAACAACAACTATTTAATCCCCAGCCTGGATATTTTCGATTTTAATCGACCGTCCTCCCCGGAACGCATCGGGAGATATATGTTGAAAGACAGCTATATTTACGATCTCTGTATAAATGATAATTATGTGTACCTGGTCGCATCTTCCGGGCTTTATGTCATAGATGCGGCGCATCCTTCGTCCCCGACAGCGGCCGGTTACCTGGCCATCAATTTTGTGGATAGCGCCCTGACGGTCCAGGGAAAATATATTTACCTCACTACCGGCTACGCCGGGAGATTTGAAATACTGGAATTTAAAGTAGGGAAAAAACCATCCCAACTGCGGGTGAACCGCAATAGTCTGACTTTTAATGCCGATCAAGCAAAAAATATCAGCGCACCTCAATCCTTTTTCATCGATACGATCGGCGACAATAATTTGGCCTGGTCGCTGGATACCCTGAAATGGGATGACGATTTAAAAATCGATTGGATTATATGTTCCCAGGTCAAAGGCGTCGGCAACGCGGAAATTTCCGTTGCCATCGATCCGATAAAAGTAAGGAAGATGCTCAAAGATAAACCGCCTGTCACCGATGTGGGCTGTATTACCATTTCCGCCCCCAATGCCTTGAATTCGGAATTAAAAATTCGGGTCTCTATCCAGATAGATAAAGTTGCAGATTCGAATCAACCCTTTGGAGAGCTTTCTTCGCCCACGGGCAATACCATTGTCAGCGGCAGTGTACCCGTAACCGGGTGGGCGCTGGATAACATTGACGTGACCGGTGTGCAAATCTATCGCAAGGTTGGGGAACAGCTTTTCTTTATAGGCGACGCCGTATTCGTAGAAGGAGCCCGGCCCGATGTCGAAATACAGTACCCCGATCATCCCAATTGTTTCAAAGCAGGTTGGGGATATATGCTGCTAACCCAGGGTCTTCCCGGCGGCGACGGCCCGTTGACACTTCACGCCGTGGCCACCGACATCGAAGGTAACCGCGTCACTTTGGGGACTACCGCGGTAACTGTCGCCAATACCAATTCCGCTAAACCCTTCGGCGCTCTTGATACACCGGGGCAAGGGGAAACCATTTCAGGGCAAGAGGCCATTAATTTCGGTTGGGCGTTAACGCCGCTGCCCAATACCATCCCCACCGACGGTTCCACCATCCGCGTCTGGATCGATGGAGTTGAGGCCGGACAGCCCGTATACAATCAATATCGAAAAGACCTGGCTGAACAATTCCCCGGTTTAAATAACAGCAGCGGCGCCGTAGGTTATTTTGTCCTGGATACAACCAGGTATAATATCGGCATCCATACCATCGCCTGGTCGGTGGAAGATGATGCGGGTAACGCCGATGGCATCGGCAGCCGGTATTTCCAGGTTTGGAATAATACATCAGTAAGCGCCTGCGACCCGGAAACCGCGGACCGCCGCTTCAGTGCGCCAATAAATCCCCTAGACATGGAGAATGCCGAAATAGACCGCCAGCCTGTACAGTTCAAAACCGGTTTCAACCCGGACCGAACCCCGGATACTGCGGTTTTATCCCAACAAGGCGTAAGCACCATAACAATTCATCAACTGGAAAGAATGGAGATAGACCTGGGAGTATCTGCCGGCGCTCCCGGCGAGAACATTTCAGGATATCTCTTAGTGGGCAATACATATCGGCCCTTGCCTATCGGTTCTACCCTCGACGCACAGAAAGGCATTTTCTACTGGCAGCCCGGGCCGGGTTTTATAGGGACATATGATTTTATTTTTGTCAAAGCGAATAATAACCTGACCCCCGTCATAAAGAAATTTCAGGTCAATATTGCCGTCAATTAATAAAAGAGCAGGAACCTTTTTATAAAAAGGTTCCTGCACCTCCCAAAATTTTTCTAAATTTTTTGCTTGCCTATATTGAATTTTTCTCAAAAATTAGATATAGTATACCCTTCGAATTTTCTCGTGAGAAAAAAGATGAAAGATAAAAAAGGCGCTCCCCAAAAAATCGGTGAATATGTTATTTTAAAGAAACTTTACAAAGACTCCATCGGCACCAATTACAGGGCCATGGAAGTCGAAACCCAGGAAACGAATCTTAAACCCATAAAACATAGGTTGCTGACCGAAGTATATCCATTCCTGTTTACAACCCCCGAAGAATGGAACCGGACCGATGTCCTGTGCCAACGGGTTCAAGATTCCGGTATCCCTAACCTCTATGCCCCTAAAAAAATACTTAGAGACGAATCCGGGACATTTTTCGTATTTCCCTTTATCGAAGGAAAAACCCTGGCGCAAATCGTCGATGACGCCTCCCAAAAGAAAATATATATCCCCTTTGACCTGGCATTCTCCATCTCCATTGCCATCGCTTCCCTCATTGAAATGGGCTCATCCCTCATCCAGGGAGGACAAAATATTTTTCATGGATTCTTAACCCCGGATCACATCATCTTCGATTATGAAGGCAATATCTATTTAAAATGTTTCGGGTTATGGCCCCTCCTGGATACAAACGAAACCGCGGTTTCTGAAATGATCCGCATGTATGCCGCCTGGCTAACCCCGGAATTCATTCGCCGTGAACCCCTCAGCCCACGCTCCGATATTTATCACCTCGGGTATATCGTATACCGCATGCTCACCGGCAACTACTTTTCATACTTACCCGGTGAAGACTTTCAATCCACTTTTACCAGCATTAGTTTTTTGTCCGACCTACCTTCGACGGATATCGGATACCTGACCAGCCTGATCGATTTTTTCAAAAAAACCTTGAACCCGGATCCCAATAAACGCTTTCCCCGCCTCAAAGATTATAAGAATTATGTTTTAAAGTACTTCCAAACAGGGGAATTCTCCGAGTTCAAAACCAACGTATCCACCTATATGAAAACACTCTATGCCGACACCATTGAAGTTGAAAAACAGGAATTAAACGACGAATTATTCAACCCGATATCGGCAGTAGGTGAGGAAAATTTAAAAACTGAAGAATTGTTGGGATTTGGCGCCTTGGAGGTGGAAGAAAAAAAACGATCGAAACTCCAGGTAGCTCTCATTGCTGCTGCTATTATTGTAGTTACCATTGTGTCCGGGTATTTTATTGTAGATCAAGTCGATAAAACGAAAAAAAAGCAGCAAGAAACCTCGAGATTATTAGAACAACAAAACCAGCGAATCCAGGAATTCCAACAAAAATTGAGTACATTGGAAGTTCAGAAGAAGTCCGAAACAATTCCAACGCCCCCCGTAACAAAAGAAACGGAAAAGGAAGTAAAGAAAGATATCGATAAAAAAACCACTTTAGTGACCCAGGAGAAACCTAAAACGATATCGAAGGCTGTTTCGGAAACACCTAAAGAAACTACGCCCGACGTTGTACGCACGACAAAACCGTCGGAGACCATTGAAAAGAAAGAAACATCCACTCCAACCACCCCAAAGGTAGAAGTAAAATCCGCCCCCCTGGTCGCCCTCACCGAAACAACCGTGAAGCCGAAACAACTCTCCGGGAAAGAACCGGAGTTTCCCGCCGCCATACGAAAAGCATATGTAGGACGCCGGGCAACCGTGAAAGCCGATTTATTACTGGATGAAAACGGCAATGTCGCCCAGGTGGAATTATTAGAAAAAACGGATATTCCCACCGATGTCCAGGTCATCATCATCGATACATTGAAAGGTTGGAAATTTACTCCCGCCCAGAAAGGCGATATGAAAGTGAGGGTAAAGTGGCCTGTCAAATTTAAAATCTTTTTCCAGGCCGACTTATAGTTCCTATATAACCTTTACCTGCTTTATCGAGTCGTCAAGCAAATCCGGCTGAATATAGCCAATGGCTTCCGGGGTCGATGTAACGTATTCCTTTAATTTCTTCCCATCCTTGAAAAACTTGATATCCGTACCGACACCGGAACCTGTAAATATTTTTTGTTTCCAGTACATGGAAAATTGAACCGCGGTCATCTTCATGATATCCCGGGTAAATACCCCGTATATGTCGCCGGAATTAACCACCGCCAGTTTGATTTGGTTTCCATCCGACCAGGTGGTCTTTTCTCCCAGGAAAATCTTTTGTAAATCTTTTGCGGATATTTCTTCAACCGGGTTGGTTTTATTTATGACAACCACATATTCATCGGGAAAAGACAACATCGATAAAGACAACAACATAATAAATATTATTATTTTTGTATATTTCATATGGATCACCGTTAAAAGTTGTATGAGAGCTTGGTGGCAAATATATTCCATTTTTCTTTGGTGTGCATGAGATCATCATTGAATACATAGGATTTTGACAGGCCTTTGACAATATGCCATTCCACTTTAAAGGTCCAATTGAAATTAATATCGACCCGCACTCCAAAGGCAAAATCTTTTTGCCAGGCGAAATAAGCCGGGTTCCCCAGCCGGATGGAACTGATTCCTTCGTAATCTCCTTTGTCGGCGTAAAAACGGTCGTAATAAGTATATACCGTTACTTTGTCGCCGAATAAATAAGAACCCAGGACATAGAAACCTTGCATGGTTTCATCGGATAAGATTTCTTCTTGTCCGGCGCCCATAAGGTCGAGGGAAATCACCACCGGCAGTTCCATATATTCGGAAGTAAGGGTAAAATCCCCCAGGGTAAATTCCCCGGAGAGGAAAAAGCCTTTATCGATGTTCATATGACCGTAAACTTTCATTGGATCGAGGCCGGGGATATTCAGCAGGGAATTAAATTGGTTCTTCATATGTACAAAGCTGCCGCCAAGACGCAATCCGGGAAGTGGGGTCTTCCAGATTACACGACCGCCGAGGAATTTTTGGGTGTCCATGACGATAGGGTCAATACTCATCCCGAAAGGGGCGAGCCCCACGTTCACGGCAGTGTGAATTTGAATGACATAAGGGGCGTCGCGCTCGTGGTTTACTCCGCCCAGGAAAAGATGATAATTAAGAGAACCGGCGCCGCCGAGATCCAGGTTTCCACAAAAGGAAGAGCCGTTATAGGCCCTGAAGACCGACCGCATGGACTCATCGTAAATACTTTGGGGCATTATCACCATGGGGAATAGTGCGTCCGTATCGCGGAATTCATTGAAAAAACCAAAGGGAGTTTTTATTTTCCCTATTCGCAAGCTAAAGGCGTTTGCAAACTTATACTCGGCAAATCCCCAGTCCAGTTCTATTTGGTGGTTTCCGATGCGTCCCAGGTCTCTAGCCAGCAATTGGAATCCGAGGCGCAGTTTTTTGCTTATATCGGTGGTAATGGCCAGGGCTGCTTCATTGAATTCGAACGAACCGTTCTTCTTGGATTGTGGGATGAAATCATTGTGTGTCGAATAGACGAAGCCCTGGGAAAGGAATCCGTTCAATTGGATTCTTTCGGAAATACTTTCGGGGAAAATCGAGGACATACCGCATATGATGAATAATACGGTAAAAGATAGGCAACGTAAAAGGTATCTTTTCATATTCTTCTCCTTATTAGCCGGTCCCTCATTTGGGAGGCATAAAGAGTGATTATAAATAAAAAAAAATAAAATTTCAATAGGCAATTTAAGACGCCAGCAATTCTCATTTTGTGGTGCCAGGTAAGTCCAGGCAGAGCGGAGAAAACGTGTTAATCATGCATTGACAAATAGGGCGGCAATATATTATAATGGGGTTCCATTTTAATTAAACTACTAAAGGTGATACTATGACTACAAACGAAACAAGCGCGGCAAAAGATGCAAGTATTTCGAATATCCAGGCGTTCAACGAACAGGATGTTATCATTAAAGGCTGGCTCCATAACAAAAGGTCCAGCGGCAACATCCATTTCCTCCTGGTCAGAGACGGCAGCGGAACCATCCAATGTATTGTGGAAAAGAAAAAGGTCCCGGAGAATGTTTTCAAAATCTTTGACGAATTAACCCAGGAAAGTTCCCTGATTGTTACCGGGAAAGTCCGCAAAGAACCCCGCTCCCCCATCGGCTATGAAATTTCCGTCTCCAATATCGAAATCGTTCACATCGCCCAGCCTTTTCCTATCACCCCCAAAGAACACGGCACGGCATTCTTAATGGACAATCGCCATTTATGGCTGCGCTCCTCCAAACAAAGAGCAATCCTTAAAATCCGACATACCATTGTTATGGCCATCTATGATTACTTCAACTCGAGGGAATTCGTATTAATTAACACCCCCATCTTAACGGCCAACGCCGTCGAAGGCACCACCAGCCTGTTCGAAGTGGATTTCTTCGGCGAAAAAGCCTACCTCTCCCAGAGCGGCCAACTCTACGTGGAAGCCGCTTGCATGGCCTTTAAAAACGTCTATACCTTTGGCCCCACCTTCCGCGCTGAAAAATCCAAAACCAGGAAACACCTGAACGAATTCTGGATGGTCGAACCGGAAATGGCTTTCGGAACCCTGGATGACGTTTTTACCCACGAAGAAGGACTCATCATGCACCTGGTCAATGAAGTTTTGAGCAAAAACCAGGATGATCTAGCCGTACTGGAAAGAAATACCGATGTCCTGAAGAAAATTCAACCCCCATTCCCCAGAATTGCTTATTCCGACGCCATCGTTACATTACAAAAAAAAGGATCGCCGATAAAATGGGGAGATGACCTGGGCGCCGACGAAGAAACCTTGCTTGCCCAGGATTACGATACACCACTCTTCGTCCATCGCTATCCGAAAGCCATGACTTCCTTTTACATGGTGCCTGACCCGGAAGACGACCGTTTGACAATGAATGTAGACTTATTGGGCCCGGAAGGGTACGGTGAAATTATCGGCGGCGGTTCCGAACGTATTTCGTCGCTGGAACTGCTGGAGCAGAGAATCGAAGAACACAAATTGCCCCGCCATGTTTTTGAGTGGTACCTGGACTTGCGCCGCTACGGTTCGGTTCCCCACTGCGGCTTCGGTATGGGATTGGAACGGGCCGTGGCCTGGCTGTCCGGCGCATCCCACGTCAGGGAAACTATCCCCTTTCCCAGGATGTATTACCGGTTAACGCCATAGTTTCCGGTATTCCCCCGGCGGAATGCCCACACGCTTCCGAAAAATCTTTATGAAATAATTGGACTCGGAAAATCCCATCATCGTAGCCAAATCCTTGATGGGAATATCCGCATTCGTCTTCAAAATATCTTTTGCCCGGGATATCTTTTCATTAATAATGACTTCTTCCAGGGTATACGCCATCCGGCTGCCGAAAGTTGCCGACAGGTAAGTGCGGTTCGAATTAATGGCCTTGGCAATGCCCTCCACTGACAAGGTCTTTAAGTCTTCAATGGGGCATTTCAAAACATGGATGAGCGCCTTGTGCGCCGGATTTTCTTTTTTCATTGTTTTCTATTTAGGTATGATGGCTTCCACTTAATAAATACCATAAATAATATCTCTTGTAAAGAGCAAGCGCTTGATCTTTTTTCCGAATTTTGATATAACTGGGGGATAAATATCGATTTAGGAGTAAAACAAGGAGAAGAATGCCCCCGGCAAAAGCAACTTCCGAGATGACAAAAGAGGGACTTCTGAAAGAGGTCGATGCACTGCGCAGAGAATTGCATGAAATCAAGAAAGTCCAGGCTGAAAAGGCTCGGCTAAGAGATCGGGAAAATAAGCAAAAATACTATTCCTTGTTTAACAATATTACAGATCCGGTATTAATTTTCGACGCCACCACCTATCGCTTCCTGGATTGCAATGAGGCCGTCCTAAAAAAATATAAATACTCCAGGGAAGAAATCCTCACCAAAACCCCTTTCGATCTTCATAAACCCGAAGAATTTCAAAGACTGAAAGCAAATATCGATTCCCGCATGTCCGGGGTCACCAACACTTATACCCACCTTACAAAAGACCGAAGACAAGTGAGAGTGGAAGTTTCTTCCGCGGAAATTTATTACGACGGCGCCCCGGCCTGGCTCTGGATTGCCCACGATATTACCGAACGGGTCATCATGGAGGAAGAACTCCGCCGCTACCGGTCCCGCCTTGAAGAAATGGTGGATGAAAGAACCGCCGAAGTACAGATCGCCAATAAAAAACTAGAACTGGAAATTAACGAAAGAAAAAAAGCCCAATTGGCCATCCAGAAAAATGAAAAAAAATTCAGGAACATTATCGAAAAATCCCTGGACGGTATCCTCCTGGTTGATGAAAAAGGATCGATTATCGAATGGAATATCGGCCAGGAAAATATTTACGGCGTTACCCGTACTATAGTAATCGGCAAACCCATCTGGGATATCCAATACCGCCATGAACCCAAAGAAAAAAGAGTGAAAGAAAATTATGTTCGCATTAAAAACATATGGGAAGATTTTCTAAAAACAGGGATGAACCCGTTCCAGAATGACCTCCAGGTTTCGCAGATCGAAAGACCCGGGGGTGAATTGCGCGATATCCAGCAGTTGTATTTTTCTATCGAGACGGAAAAAGGCGTAATGATGGCCTGTTCGACCCGTGATATTACCGGGAACCTGGAGCTGGAAAGACAATTGATGCAGTCCCAGAAAATGGAAGCCATCGGCACCCTGGCCGGGGGTATTGCCCATGATTTTAATAATATGTTAGGGGCCATCATGGGTTACAGCGATCTGGCCAGGAGAAGGCTGGAAGAGTCCAATCCTGTCCAGAAATACATCGAACAGGTTATCATTGCTGCCAAACGCGCTTCTGACCTGGTCAAACAGATACTCACCTTCAGCCGCAGGGAAAGGATGACCAAAGAAACGGTCCAGATCAGTTCGATTATCAAAGAAGTGCTTAAATTAATCCGCTCATCCCTGCCCACCACCATTGATATTATTTCAAAGATCGAAGCCCAAAAGAGTGTTGTGCTGGCGGACCCAACCCAGATTCACCAGGTGATTATGAACCTCTGCACCAATGCCGGGCATGCCATGAGGGACAAGGGCGGTGTACTGGAAGTTCGACTGACCGAGGAAAATGTAGAACCCGGACTTTACAAAGGACTTAAAGCCGGCCCCTGCGTCCGACTAACGGTGAGCGATACCGGCTATGGTATTAAATCCGAACTAATGGACAAAATTTTCGACCCCTTCTTTACTACCAAAAAGATTGGAGAGGGCACGGGCATGGGATTGGCCGTTGTTCATGGCATTGTTCATGACCTCGAAGGAAATATTTCCGTCTACAGCGAGGTCGGGAAAGGTACAACTTTTTCCATTCTTCTTCCCACGGTGGCTGAAAATATTATTGTTAAAGAGAAACAGGTGGGAGAGATCCCGGTAGGGAATGAACGTATACTCCTGGTAGAGGATGATGTCCCGCTGCTTGCGGCTGAAAAAGAGTTACTCGAAGAATTGGGTTACAAGGTCACTGCGATAAAAAGCGGCGTCGAAGCGCTGGAGATCATCAAAACTGTGCCCGATCGATTCGATATCGTTATAACGGATTTTACCATGCCTAAAATGACGGGTGTCCAGCTTACTAAGAAAATTCGCGCTGCCGGCGTGAAGTTCCCTGTTCTCCTATGTACAGGATATGGTGAGGTCATCTCCGAAAATGAAGCAAAGGAACTGGGTATTGGAGATATAATCAAGAAACCCATTGAACTGGACAAAATCGCACAATCGATCCGGAAGTTAATTGGGAAGTAAACGGGCGAACACAGGACTTCAGCCCCTAGTTAGCGGCTTATCGCGTTCTCAGCGGCCTCTACCAATCTTTATAATACGTTCCGTCCAGGGCTTTACGTTCCGATTTCGTAAAGACATCCCAGACATTTTCCCCACCCCAGGAATTTTCGTCCCGTTTATCCTGGTATGAACGCATCCCCCATTCGTCGGAATTGGTCATGGGATCGATGGGAAGACTTCTCAGGAACTTCTTGATCTTTTCTTCGCCTTTTTCGTCTTTGTATTCGATCCCTTTTACCAGGTCTTCCAACTCTTCCGGGTAATTATAAGTATCCTCATCCATTTTGATATTGTTATCTTCTATAAATTTCTTGTATTCATCAATGGCCGTTCGAATGGTACGCAAACTTCGGCGTAATTCGAGTTCTTTATCTCGTTTAACCGAAGTTTCAACCATAGGAATGGCCACTGCGGCCAATACAGAAATGATGACCACCACGATGATCATCTCAATCAATGTAAAACCCTTTTCGGTTTTTGTCCTCATGTGTCACCCCCATGAATAGGAGTTTACCGGGTCATTTTCATTTACATTTTACACATTTCTTTTATAAGGTCGGTTGTGGTCCCTGGAGTGATCGCGGGAATAGCCCCTGGATGAATCGCGGCGCTCACGATGTTCGCGATGTTCCCTGGGTTCGCGGTGTTCACGGTATTCCCTGGATTCGCGGGGTGGATTGGAATAATCGCGTGAACCCTCCGGTTCCTCTGCCGCTCGTTTGCTGCACTTGATCCTATTTTCTTTATCGATGCTGATTACCTTGACCGTCATTTCCTGGCCTATTTTAAGGTTCAGGTCAGCGATATTGCCAATGCGGTGGCTTGAGAGTTCGGAAATATGAACCAGCCCCACCGAGCCTTTAAAAAGTTCCACGAATACACCGTAATCTTCGATTCGTGTGATTTTACCTGTGTAGGTTTTCCCGATTTCCGCGGAAGCGGTTAATTGGAGAATACGTTCGATCACGGCTTCGCCCACTTGTTTGTTGGCGGCGGCGATAGTGACTTTGCCGTCGTCGTCGGTATTGATCTTGGCCCCGAATTCCGCCACCAGCCCTTTGATCGTTTTGCCGCTGGGACCGATCAGGTCCCTGATTTTTTCCGTGTTGATATTCACGAACATAATCACCGGAGCGTATTCCGATACCGTTTTGGCCGGCGAAGGGATCGCTTGATTTATCTTTTCCAGGATGAACAACCGGGCTTTTTTGGCGTCTTCCAGGGTTTTGTCGATAATGGCATCACCCAGGCCATTGATTTTAATGTCCAACTGCACGGCCGTAATGCCTTTTTCAGTACCGGTGATTTTGAAATCCATGTCCCCGAAGTGGTCTTCATAACCTGCGATATCGGTTAGTACCACGAAATCATCGCCTTCTTTTACCAGTCCCATGGCAATACCGGCAAGGGGAGACGTAATGGGAACGCCGGCGTCCAGTAACGCCAGTGTACCGCCGCAAACCGTGGCCATGGAAGAGGAACCGTTGGACTCCAATATATCCGACACGATACGAATGGTATAAGGGAACTCCTCCTGGCTGGGTAATACACGCATCAGTGATTTTTCCGCCAGGTTGCCGTGTCCCACTTCCCGTCTGCCTGTTCCCCGCAGGGCGCTCACTTCGCCCACTGAAAAGGGTGGGAAATTATAATGAAGCATAAACCGTTTCAATTCTTCGCCGTTGGAGGCCAGGTTATCCATGCGTTGGGCATCGTCTTCGGAACCCAGTGTGACGGTAGCCAGGGCCTGGGTTTCTCCCCGTGTAAATACGGCGGAACCATGGGTCCTGGGCAGTATTCCCAGTTCGATCGTAATATCCCGGATTTCATCAAAAGCCCGGCCGTCGTTCCGTTTTTTCTCAGCCAGCAGTGTTTTGCGGAAAACCTCATATTCCAGTTTATTAAAGATCGCTTGATATTTTTTTAATTTAGCTTCATCGTCTTCCTCTTCAACCGGGTTAAGAATTTCATCGGCGATGGCTTTGACTTTTTCTTTCCGTTCCAATTTTTTTATGGTAAATATCGCCTCTCTGAGACGTTCTTCATATTTTTCTTTCAATTGGTTGAAAATCTCAACAGCTTCGGTATCCGGGGCGACAGCTAATTTCTCGGGATTGATCAATTCTTTTTGCGCTGCGCAGATTTTGGCAATGATTTCTTTTGCCAGGGCGAGGGCTTCTTTGAAGAGGGCCTCGCTGAATTCCTTTCCGCCGGCTTCCAGCATGACGATATCGTCTTCAGTGCCGGCGACCTGGATTACCATTTCCAGTTCTTTCTTACTGTCTTCGCCCGGGTTGATTACGAATTCGCCGTTGAGGCGGCCGATTTTGACGGCGCCCACGGGTATAGTAAAAGGGATGGTGGATGAAAGCAGCGCCGCGGAGGCGCCGATGATACCCATGGAATCGTAATCCGTGCTGAAATCGGCGGATAATAACATGGCGATTACCTGGGTATCGTTATGAAACTCTTCAGGAAACAATGGCCGGATGGGTCTGTCGATCAAGCGGGACAGGAGTATTTCTCTTTCCGAAGGTTTGCCTTCCCGTTTAAAGAAGCCGCCGGGAATTTTACCCGCGGCGTAATTATTTTCCCTGAAATCCACCATCAGGGGAAGAAAATCCTGGGCTTCTTTTTCATCTTCTCGCATATTGGCTGTTACCAGCATGACATTGTCTTTGTAGGTGAGTACCGCAGAACCGTTGGATTGTTTTGCCCAGCGATGGGTCTCTATTTTGAGTAGATCACTCCCTACCTGTATTTCGATTGTTTTTTGCATTTTTAGCTCCTTCCTTTTGTGGTGATATTACCTCGTATTTCAATCACTCCCACTGTATTACGTGAACATCTTGTATGACCTCATACCTGATACCTTATACCGTGGGTAAAAATATAGAATATCCCACAATGATAGTTAATTTTTATTTTCTCAATTCAAGATCCTGGATTGTTTTCAGATATTTTTGATAATCTGTATTTTTCAGGTAATCCAGGACTTTTTTTCTTCTTGAAACCAATCCCAGCATTCCCCGTCTTGAATGGTGGTCTTTTTTGTGGACCTTGAAGTGGTCCGTAAGACTTTTAATCTTTGCAGTTAATATCGCGGCTTGAACTTCCGATGAACCGGTATCTTTATGATTCCGCTGGAATCGTGCGATCTGCTTCTGCTTTTCTTCGCTTGTGATACTCACAATTTCCTCCTAAAACTCTTTTCTTTCATTATCATTATATCTTACCAGAAATATCAGGTTTTGTAAACAAAAAAAATCAATTGAGCTCAAATAAAATTTTGATTGATTTGGCAGCGGCTAAAAATCCCCTGGTTATTGATTTTTATACCGGGGCTGTGTTATTATGAAACTGTTGGCCAATTTCGCTTTAATAGTTTGGAAAATATGTTATTAGGATGTGAACCATTGAACCTATCAAACTTTATGCCAATTTTGAACAAGCCTCCTTCGTAGAACGACAAAACCGCTTCGTCATGCATCTGAAAAAAACCGACGG
>JAUPLE010000787.1 GCA_030837085.1 Acidobacteriota bacterium
TATTTTTTATCGATTATTGCAGCGGCGACTTTTTTTTCTTTAATAAAAAGGGTTGCCAGGTCCAGGTAAAATTAGATATGATGCTTCTCTTTGTCCCGCGAGCCGCGGGGGAACTGGATTTTGTTATCCAGTAAGAATCCCCTAAAGTCTTTGCTGTAGCCGGTTAACCGGGAAACGCCCGCCAGTTTGAACAAAAGGGCGGAGTGGAATGAATTGGTAAACAATATACCGGAATCGAAACGGTATTTTTTTAATTGGCCGGTGATTTGAAAAATATTATTTAGGCACACATGATCCGGGATGGTGATAATATCTTTGATTCCTTCCAGGTTTTTATAGACGTCGTAGAGGTAGTGTTTTACGGCCAGGTAGATATCTTCGTCGGGGAAATGGTCCTTTAACGCGCGCAACGCGGGGACGCACATGATGCAATCGCCAATCCAATTGGGAGACCGGACGATAATAGCCATGATGGGATGGAGGTATTAAGGCATTAAGGCCTCAATAGAGTTAACTCTAATCATCATCCTCCTCATCCTCATTATATATTATCCCTTCTTCATCGTCGTCGTCATCGTAATCATCGCCATAGTCATCGCTATCTTCGTCGTCCTCATCTTCGTCATCGTTATCCTCATCTTCATCCTCAACATCGTCCTCATCTTCGTCCTCTTCCTCTTCTTCTTCTTCCTCTTCATCATCATCTTCGAAGTTCCTGTTGACGTTTGGCCTAAAAAACAGATCTCTATCTATTTCATTTTCTTCGTTATTTTCTTCATGGGTTTCCGGTTCCGCAATGGGAAGTTCCCGAGCCACTTCTTCTTCTTCCAGGATGTGGAAATTAATTTTTCCTTGCCTGATTTCTTCGAGGGCGATGGTTAAAGGGTTTTCAGAGATAATATCCACTTTTTTCCTGGAGCCGCCAACCAGTTGTTTCGCCCGCTTTGCTGCAAGTATCGCATATCTGAACCTGCTGTCAATACCTTCGAGACTGTCCACGAGTCCCTCCTTCATAGAAATTTAAGTTTAAAGTATATAAGAAAATAGGGATTAAGTCAAGGGGCTAAAAAACATCGCCGCCACTGGAAGCGGTATCCTTAACCTGCTTTTTCAATTCTACCAGTAAATCGTTGAATTTTTTCTTGTTTTCTTCGTAAGCAGCTTTGGGCCTGTAACTTAATACCCCGCCGGTTACATTGTTCAACAATAAAACGACTGTATTTCCATATTTCCAGACCATGCGCTTGGCCAGGCCACCCTTGATAATTTTTCGCTCATCCACGTTGGAATAAGATTCCTCGATTTCATCCAGCGCCGTATAATCATTCTTTTCCAGGATATCTACCACTGCTTTGGGATGATGTTTAAGAATATCTTTCGCTTCCATTAAAAAGGAATAATCCAGGTCTGAAGAAGGTTCCCCATATTTCTTGATTAATACCGGGGAAAGTCTTTCCACAAACTCTGCATTCATGGTGGAATAGGTGACTGAATACAATCCACTGGAGCCGCAGCCGAAAACCACTTCCATTTTCATCCCCAATAACTCTTCTTCTTTAAAAAAGCTATCGGTCAATTTTTCGGCTTCTCTTACTTGTCCGTAGGTCATGCCCCATTTCAGTTTCCGGACATCGTATTCCTGGGCGAAAACCAACGTCCCCATTACAATCACGATTAAAGCTAGAAATAAAACCTTTTTCATTTTTGCCTCCAAAGGTTGAATATATTATATATATCACAAAAGGCCGGTTGAAATCAAGTGTTTTTTGATAATTTTGGGTAAAGCCATGGTTATGATATAATAGGTGCCATGGAAGACGAAGACCTTGAAAAATACTTTGAGCCTTTTAGAAAGAATACCGTTGGCATCGATGCCTCCTATGAGTCGCCTTATGGGATACAGCGGTTGGTGTACGCCGACTGGATCGCCAGCGGACGTTTATATGGTCCTATCGAAGAGAAAATGAAAACCCGGTTTGGCCCTTTTGTTGCCAATACTCATACGGAAACCAGTGAAGCCGGCACCCGGATGACCTACTCTTACCACCACGCCCAACGGTTGTTAAAAAAGTATGTCAATGCCGGTCCCAATGATGCCATCATCACTGCCGGCAGCGGTATGACCGGGGTTATCAATAAATTCCAGCGCATATTGGGATTGAAAACCTGCAGCTCGCTGGCGGATCGTCAATGTATCCTGGAAGAAAACCGGCCGGTAGTATTTATCAGTCATATGGAACATCATTCGAACCACATGTCCTGGTTCGAAACCAACGCCAAAGTGGTACAATTAAAACCGGGGAAAGACCTCTTGATCGACCCGGGAGAATTAAGGGAACAATTAATAAAATACAAGGACCGGCCGTTTAAAATCGGTTCTTTTACGGCCTGTTCCAATGTGACGGGGATTATCACCCCCTATCGTGAATTGGCCCGGTTAATGCACGAATACGGCGGTCTTTGTTTCGTGGATTTTGCCGCTTCTGCCCCCTATGTCACCATAGATATGCACCCTGGGGACCCCATTGAGAAATTGGATGCTATTTTTTTCTCACCCCATAAGTTCCTGGGCGGGCCGGGTTCTTCGGGGGTTTTGATTTTCGACGCCGCTATGTACCCCCGCAATGCGCCGGACAACCCGGGCGGAGGCACGGTCGATTGGACCAACCCCTGGGGAGAATATAAGTATATCGATGATATCGAAGTGCGAGAAGACGGCGGAACGCCGGGATTCCTCCAGGCTATCCGCGCGGCCCTGGCCATGGAACTGAAAGATCAAATGGGCGTGGAAAATATTCGCCAACGGGAAGAACAACTGGTTAAGATGGCTTTTGACAGATTGGAAAAAATCCCTCGCCTCAATATCCTGGCCGGGGAACTGAAAGACCGCCTGGGCTGTATCTCTTTTTATGTGGATGATCTTCATTATAATTTATTTGTCAAATTATTAAGCGACCGTTTCGGCGTCCAGGTGCGGGGCGGCTGCGCCTGTGCAGGTACTTACGGCCATTTCCTGTTGAATGTCACGCGGGAACAATCCAAAGCCATTACAGACCGGATCAATAAGGGCGATCTTTCCAGGAAACCGGGTTGGGTTCGCCTCTCGCTTCATCCTACCATGACGAATAAGGAACTTTTTTATATTATGGACGCCATTGAACAGATTGTCCATCACGCGGAAGAGTGGGGGAGGGATTACTCGTATTTGCCCAATACCAATGAGTTTTACCATAAAACCTTTACTGACAAACGAGAACAAATTTTAAAGGAGTGGTTTAAATTATAATATGAATAACAAAGAACAATCAGTTACCCTTTTTAAAGAGGGATTTTGCTGCTCGCAGGCGGTTCTTGTACCTTATGCGGAGCAGTGGGGTTTGGATCGTGAGCCTTTTTTAAAACTCGCGGATGCATTTGGCGGGGGAATCGGCGGCATGGCCAGTATCTGCGGAGCGGTGAGCGGCGCTATTATGGTCATCGGCCTTAAATACGGCAGAACTCAGCCGGACGACCTGGATGCCAAACAAAAAAACCGCACCCTGGTTAAAGAATTCGTGAAACGGTATAAAGACCGTTACGGTACTATCGAATGTAAAGAGTTGCTGGGGGTTGATATCAGTACCGCCGAAGGTCAAGCCATTGCTAAAGAAAAAGGCCTTTTCGAATCTAAATGCCCGAAGCTAATCGAAGATGCGGTCGATATTCTTGATGGAATCCTCGCCGAACAATAGAGGGGGCGGCGCCTCCACCCCTTTGTTTAACAAACGTTTTTGGAGGTCCAGGGACCTTTTTTCAAAAAGGTCCCTGGTCGCCGAAGGCTATTAATGAAAAAGTATATTGCTAAACGCATTCTCCTGCTAGTGTTTTTGTTGTTTGCCGTGTCTACGGTGATATTTTTCTTTCTTCACTTCATCCCCGGCGACCCGGTGGCCGGGATCCTGGGGGAAGGCGCCAGCGCTGAAGATGCAGCAAGAATAAGAGGCGATTTA
>JAUPLE010000788.1 GCA_030837085.1 Acidobacteriota bacterium
AATCAAAAGTTTTTGGGGGTCCAGGGACCTTTTTTCAAAAAGGTCCCTGGGTCCAGCTACAACTATCCTATTCTCAAATCTCTCAAGCGGGCGATGCGGTCTTCCAGGGGAGGATGTGTCGAAAAGATACTGGCGAAACCTTTACCGCTTAAGGGAGAGACAATAAACAAATGGGCCGTTTGTTGGGTAGCTTGCATGGGGATACGTTTCGTATAAGCGCCCAGTTTTTCCAGTGCGGAAGCGAGGCCATAGGGGCTATGGCTTAATTCTGCTGCGCTTTGGTCGGCGATGTATTCGCGGGAGCGGGAGATTGCCATTTGGATGAGAAACGCAGCCAGGGGGGCCAGGATAGCCATGGCGAGAAGACCGAATATGCCGCCGTTGTCGTCGTCGTCGCGACTGCTGCCGCCGGTGAAAAAAGCAAACCAGCGCATCTGGTGGGCTAGAAACATAATCGCGCCGCCGATGGCAGCGGCTACGGATTGAATCAACGTATCCCGGTTGCGGATATGGGAGAGTTCATGGGCGATAACGCCTTTCAATTCGTCGCGGCCCATGAGTTTCATGATGCCGGTGGAAAGAACAACAGCCCCGTGTTTCGGATCTCTGCCGGTGGCAAAGGCATTGGGGGATTCTTCATTTATGAAATAAACCCTGGGTTTAGGGATTCTAGCGTTCATGCATAATTCTTCTATAGAGCGGTGTATTTCCGGGGCTTCGGTTTCGGAGAGGGGTTGTGCGCCGTAGGTTCTCAGGACGATGGAGTCGGAGAACCAGTAAGCGGCAAGGTTCATGACGCCGGCGAAAACCAGGGCAATGATCATGCCGCTCTGACCGCCGGCCACACCGCCGATAAAGAGAAACAGTCCTGTTAATACACCCAGCAAAAGGACGGTTTTAAAATTATTCATCGTATTACCTCCTGTTTTGGATTTATTATATTATAATCTATTTTGAATTATTTTTCCATCATTACCTTAATTCTCCCATAAATGGATAAGGTGATCTTGTACTGATAATACTCATTCCATACGCAAATCGTACATAACGGCGAGACCGTTCCGATAGACGTAAAAACCGGCGAGGCATTAATCGAAAGCGATACATTCTTTTCCGCTTCAAAGGTCATGAACGTTACCCAGACTGTTCCTTTCTTTTCCTTTAACAACACCCGGTTATTCTCAATACAAAATTTAACCGAGCGGTTCATCTTGATGGCGTCGTACCTGGCGGTAGACAATGCCGAAGTCACTGTCCGCACACTGCCGGAAACCTCCCACCTTTGGACAGATACCTTAAACATCGGGATTCCCACTATCCCTGCCAATGCAAGTATACATAATGCCACCAATAATTCGATTAACGTAATACCTTTTCTTGTATTTCGATGATTATATTGTTTCATCATGGCGTCTCCTCTATCTCTTCTATAAAGTTGATATGAAAATGATAAATATATTTAAAGTCCATGGTGCGGAAAAAAGTTCCCCAATCCGAACCGGTATCCACATGGTGGACCTTGATGTGCCCCTGGTTTTCCAGCTCTTTACAATAAATGCTGCCTCTTATTTCTAATTCCTGGCTCTCATTGGTTAATTTCCCATTCGTAATAATCGATGCCTCTATGCAGGTATCATTTTCACCATCCTTTGGCGCGATCTTAATACCGGGTTTTAAATCCTCCCTATCAAAAAGGGTCCCGGAAGCGCTGACCAGGGTAAGACTGGTGGACATTATCTTTTGCAAGTCGAGATTTTTCGTTTTTGTTACCAGGTCCGAACGAATTATCACTGTCCCCGAAGCAAAGAGAGTAATGTGGGCAGCTTCAGCGAAAGCAGCATCCCCCACCTGTTCCAGGGCCCAGATATTCCCGTTGACCACGATTTTTTCCTTGAAAAGCCACGGCTCTTGCGTTAGATTATCACAGTCGATAAAATAATTTTCACCTGGTTTGTAATGATATTCATGGGCGACGCCCCCTTTGCTGACCAGTATTTTTTGGATATTATCCGTCGTGGAAAATACCAGGCGCTCCACATCGCCCTGGATAAATATACACTTTACCTGGTTATCTTCCACCAGCAAGTGAATGCCTTCCGGGATAGGGTCATTGGACACCTCAAAGCCGAATTTCTCCCTCATGGCCGCCCAGGTCAACGCAGTGCCCTGGACTTCCAGGCAATTGGCCAGAAAATCAGAGGCATTGAATTCCACTTCCGCCCCATTAAGCGCTAAATACGAACTGCCGCCGTCCATATTTTCCACGTTTTCCATATTCACCGGTATCTCACCGGGATTGCCCACTAAAAAGGGAAAAAAAGTAAGTGGAATCTGACCGGAAGCCATATCGATAAAAACTTCCGCGTTAATAGTATAATTGTTCTTGCTTGAAGAAACGTTCATTCGGTCTATTATCCTGGTTTTCGTATAAAATCCTTTGGGGAAAACCAGGTTGGTGAAGGAGTTTTTTATCAGGATTTTACCGCCGCCGCTGCCGGCGCCGACTGTGGTGTCCGGGAAATAGCTCTTGTTAAAATAATCCACGGCCGGATTTGTGAAGGGACGAAGGTCCTGGCTTAACACTTTCTCACGGAAGGAGTGAAGATAATAAATCAACTCCTGGCGCATGCGGTCGGTTTCCGTCAGCCTCTGCGTCCGGGCGTTCCGTATCCAGGAGTGAAAAATAGAAAAGCCCAACAGGCTGAGTCCTAAAAAGGTGAGGAACATAACCAGGAGCAGCGCTATGATGATATTACCTTTATTGTTTCGAAATCCGCGTCTCATTTTTCCACCATTTGCGACAGGAATATATAACCCCGGAGTTGTTCTTTTTTATTGATCTCAAACCGGTAAAGGACTGCGATAGACTCAGGGTAAAACTTAACATAAAAATCCGTCACTTCTTCCAGCAGCGGTTGGAAATAGCCATTATTCACTTTCCGTTTCAATGCCTTTTCCACCGGGTAAATTTTATATTCCACACATTTCAGCACCACTGCCATGGAGTTTTTGCCATAATCATTCTGTAAAGCGTAAGCCAACTGCAGCCGGTTTCCACTCACACCACTAATTACATTAAATTCATAACACCCCTTTTCCGTATCATAGATAAGGATATCTTTCTGCTTGGAAAAGAAGTCATTCCGGTTAGCAAGAATTTCTTTACTCCCTTTCCAGCAGTCTGATAGAAGGGGCTCTTCCCCAGTTCCATAGAGCACTTTAAAACTCTGGGTGGTGTATTCAAATAAAGGGATCCCAAAGCGGTTGGACGCTTCCCGGAGTTTCATACCACATTTGCTCAAATCCGACCGGATGGAATCCACCGTATGGAAAATAGCTTCCATTCTTTGCTGGTTGTTGATGATCTTCTGGGAGCAGCGGTTGGTCCCCACGATATGGGAAATCACCATCGTTGAAAGCATACACATCAATGCCAATACCACGAGCATCTCCACTAAACTAAAACCTTTAATCATTATCGACCTCCTCGATGTACTTTGATTTATAGAAATATAATTGTTTGCATAGTGTTTTATAAGTGATGGAAAGTGTGACCTTCTTTAATGTAGAACTCACGTCGGCGATATGGCGGGTTATTTTAAACGGTCCATCGACAAAGGAAAAAGAGCCGACTTGCAATTCCGCCGAATCAAAACCTTTCGCTAATAATTCGGTTTTACAGGATTCCAGTCTTTGAGACATTTCTATACGGGTACGGGATATCCCGGTTCCGTTAATAGAAAAGATAATAATATCGCCTACAAATAATAAGGCCAGCAGCACCAGCACCCAGGAGACGAGCGCCTCGACTAAAGTAAAGCCGCCTTCATTAAATCGTTTCATTTTCATTTTACACGTCCTAATCTTCATTTTTCACAGCATTGAGCAGTTATCAATTCCGGTGCCAAATCCTTCATCCAGGTAAAAAGCGTTTATTATCAATGTTTTTTATAAAAAGCAGCCCCCGGGGGAGCAACAGTTGTTTACAAATAAAAAATCGTTTGTAAACAATTGTTTACATTTTTAATTACAGGAAATAACAGGATTAATTTGATGGAATGCTTTTCTAAAAAGGGTTCCGGGGGCTGCGCCGCGTGGAACTCACGATTTGGCATCAGGATTGATAGGGTAGGGCAGGAGGAAACAAATGATAAAAATTAAAAAGTTAGTTTCAATTACGTTTGTGTTATTGTTGGTTGTCAGTTTTTTAATGGTATTGGGCGGAAGCGCCTATGCCCAGGAGAAGCAATCCGGCGATGCAAATGCGGTGAAAGTGAATATCAACACCGCCGGTAAAGAACAACTGATGGATCTCCCACGGATCGGTGAAAAGATCGCTGAGAGGATCATCGAGTACCGTGAGAAGAACGGCAAGTTCAAACGACCCGAAGACATCATGAAGGTTAAAGGAATAGGCGAGAAGACCTTTAAGAAATTCGAAAAACGGATAGTCATTTAAAAAACCTGCCGCTAAGGCGTAGAGACACAGGGGAATATAACGCCTGTGTCTTTACGCCCGCCGGCTCAACAGGAGGAATAATGAATTTAAAAACAAAAGATCTCAATTTGATAATGATATATCTAAACGGTTGGGAGGAAGAATCGCGAAAAGACCCCGGCGGTAAAGTTTTCAGGGCCTGGAAGAACTATCCCTTTGATGTTTTAAATGAATTGGAAAGAGAAAACATGATTCGCCAGTACCCTAAATCACTGATTGTCACTAAAGAGGGAAAAACCAAAGCGGAAGGGTTGATGCATCAGTACCTGAAAGTATAACAGGAAAAAGGATACGATGGCACTGGGCACGTTATGGCGCGCCCCGTGCCTTTTTTTTTTAAAAATAAGGAGAAGAAGATGAAGTCCATTAAAAAAAGTAAAGATATTTTTAAAAAAGTTTCTACTTTAATCGAAGAAGCTCGTAAAAAAGTTGCCCTTACTATTAATGAGGAGATGATCGTTCTTTATTGGAATGTGGGGAAAATAATTAAAGAGGCAATAATTAAAAATATTAGAGCCGAATATGGAAAGCAAATTGTGCAATCATTGGCTGCACAATTAGTATTACGATATGGTCGGGGATTCTCCAAAAGGAATCTGTGGTATATGGTGCAGTTGTATGAAAACTTCCCAATTCTCCAATCAGTGATTGGAGAATTTAAGAATTTAAGTTGGACGCATATCATATCGCTTTTACCCTTAAAAGATGCATTGAAACGTAATTTTTACAGCACCTTATGCCAGAAGGAACTCTGGAACACACGTACCCTTAAAGATAGGATGGATAGTATGCTCTATGAAAGAACTGCTTTATCAAAGCTGCCGGGAAAAACAATTGAAAATCAATTAAGAGGCTTAAAAGAAGAAGATAAAATGACAACGGATATGGTATTTCGGGACCCTTATGTACTGGATTTTTTAGAACTCCAGGATACTTTCAGCGAAAAAGACCTGGAACAGGCTATTTTAAACGCCCTGGAGAAATTTATAATGGAGTTTGGCCAGGATTTTTTCTTTGTAGCCAGGCAAAAGCGAATTATCATTGACAACGAAGATTACTACATCGATCTGCTTTTTTACCACAGGAAGCTCAAATGCTTTGTAGTGATTGATTTAAAGCTCGGTAAATTTAAAGCGGAATACAAAGGACAGATGGAACTCTACTTGAAATATTTAGAGAAAAACGAGATGGCGAAAGATGAAAATTTACCCATTGGGATTATTCTCTGCAGTGAGAAAGGAAAGGAAAAAATTGAGTTACTGTTCTCACCTGTAGATAAGATCAAGGTATCTGAATATTTGACCAATTTACCCTCGAAAAAAATGTTGGCAGAAAAATTGAGTAAAGCCGTGAAATCCGCTCAGTTAAAGCTTCCCAGGGGAGAGTAACTTTTCAAATTCTCCAATCACTGATTGGAGAATTTGAGATTTTGAATAGTGCAATCACTGATTGCACTATTTAGAATGTCAAAAAATACCCCAAGAATGTTTATTAAAGGGCTTCTTATAGCAATAACACTCTTCCCTCCCAGATTCCAAATAGTGCAATCAGTGATTGCACTATTTAATGGTTTAATTGTTTGATCAACACATTGAGCGCAGGGGTAATGAGTAGGGCCTTGGTTTCCATACCGGCAGGACTTTCATGGATGGCATCGATAAAATACTTTACCTCCCGCATTGGAGTATAGAGGTCTACCAGTTGGACATCACGTAACCGCGCCATTTCCATCATAATCCGGTTGTTGCGACGATGGGCCTCCACCATGGCTTGATAAAATACTTTCGTTGGGTACTCCCATTGTGGATTCAAGGGGTGGGTTAATAATACAGGAATAGCCCCCGTGTTTTTTACCAGCGAGATCAATGAATCGATATTCTGCCGAAAATATTTCCCTGTCGCTTTAGCAGCGTTTTTTACTGCGTCCTCATCCGAAGGGTGGCGGTACTGCATGGCCGCGATCATATCGCCCGGTAAATATCCTTTCGTGGAAACGGCATAACGGAAAGCCAACACCCGGATCAATTTACTGTTCCGCATTAAAAACAGCAAGGCCCCGGGAATGGGCTTATATGAAAACGAATAGCGAAAATTGGTATTGTCCGGCCCACCTTCGTCCGGGTAGCACGTAGAAAAAGCATCATTGGCCCCCACATGGATCAGTACGATATCCGGAGTTAATGTGGGAACCAGCATGGCCGCAACGCCGATAAGTTCATGGGTGGTATAACCCGGAATGCCCAGGTTTATTACTTCGATTCCCGGGCCCCACTGTGTTTGCAGTTTTTTTTCCAGGAGAGCGGGCCACACATCGCTGCCGTTTTTGGAATGCATGCCGTAAGTGGTGCTGCCGCCCAGCGCCGCGATCCGCAGCATCCCCTTTTTCTTTGGAGTCCATTCCGGCTTGCGAAATCCCCTGGAATTGTACGGATGTGTACCGTCAGCGTCCCGGTAGGCCGGGTTACAGGTATAATTGAAATAAGGATGCGGGATATACCGCGGTACAGGAGCATGTGAACGATCCAACCCGATGAAATTTTCCAGCAGTTCACGTTTCTCCCCGGAAAATCCGAAACGATAATAAAGACTCCCGCTCAATTCCAGGAGAGCGATAAACCCCACCAAAAGTACAACGCTGAATAATACTTTTTTCTTAACGGAAAGAGGTTTTTCATCATTCATCATTTTTTTTAATATAGTGGTTGATATAATCGGCATACAATCGATAAAAGGGTAAATGAGTGGTTGTAATATTCTTGAAATTTTTTTCATAACGGGATACTTTATCCAGTATATCCTGGGGGCTTTCGCCCAGTTCAAACCCCCTGAAACGATCCTTGATCCCGGCTAGTTTTTCCACATTTTCCCGGATGCACTCCAATATTTTCTCCCGATCGAGTCGCCCGGCTTCATGGGCATTCAATATGGCCCATGAGACAATATTAATGGGCAAGATTTTTACCAGTTCCAGGCATTTTTCACGGGTATAAAGCGCCAATTCTTTCCTGTTTTTATCCAGGTGATTCTCTATTTTAATAGGTTCCCCGAAGCTGATATATAGGTCGCCGATATGACGGATCATTTTTAAGGAATCCAGGATGTGCAGCGTGTGTGGTTTACCCTCCAATGCCCTCATCATTTCGTAATCTTCCCGGATTTTCGAATAATCCACATTAAAAGGTACGACATAGATATCATAGGGTTTCAACTTGTTATGTTCCGCCAGGATTTTTTCCTTGTTTTTTTCATATTCCAGGACGGCTTCGAAGGCGGTGGGGAAAAAATTACCGTACACCCTTTTATCCGGGATATTCCTCCGGGTCCCTTCCGGGTAGATAGACACATCGATGCCGTGCGCCAAATAGTAGATGATATATTGTTTTAATTTTTTTGACGACTCCAGGACATCTTTCCGTGTTTGGGGGCGTTTCACCAGGAATGCCCCGGTTTTCCCTGCCAGTTTCTGGAATAATTTCCCTTTTACCAGGTTATCTCCCATCCCGATAAAGGGGGGGGGTAGTTTTTGAAAATAGATGGACGACATTACGCCGGAAGTCTCCCACAAACTTTTATGGAGACCGGTATAGAGGAATACGGCGTTTTCTTTTTTCAGTTTTTTTAAATCATAGGGATTTTCCACGTGGGGGTTTGAAAAAAACCGGTACCCGGTATTGCTTACAAACTTTGCCCACAGATAAACCAACAAATCTCTATGTACGATTTCTTCTTTTTTCAGACCAAACATAAAACTTTCTCCGATTTAGTCAGTAAATAGATGAATTATAACCGTTTATCGAATTTTTTTCAAGGGGCTGTGGATTGAGCGCCTGATGTAAGTGTATGGACCAGGTGGTACAGTTCTTCGGGATTAATCGGTTTGGTTAGATATGCATCCATACCCGATGAATATGATTTTTCCTGGTAAGCGGCCAATGCATGCGCAGTGAGCGCAATAATGGGGACTCGCCGGGCCATTCCCGAATTCGCCTCTGCTTCCAACTGCCGGATACGGGCGGCGGCTTCATAGCCATCTACCTCCGGCATCTGGATATCCATTAAAATAAGGTCCACATTTCCCTGGTTCTCTCGGAACTTTTGGATGGCTTCCCTCCCATTCTCCGCGTGAATCACCTGCCACCCTTTCATAGTTAAAAAACGTTCCACCAGTCTGCGGTTGATCGGATGATCCTCGGCCAGCAGGACCGTCAATTTTTCTTTATTCCCAGCTATTGGGCAGGATGCTTTTTCCCTGGCTGCATCACTCGTCGCCAGTGTCTCGGTGACCCCCTGCTTTTCAATTTCCTTTTCCAGGGTAATTTCAAAAAAGAATCGACTTCCCTTACCAACAGAACTTTCTACCTGGATATTTCCCCCCATCAGCCGGACAAGGCTTTGGGCAATTGCCAGTCCCAGGCCCGTGCCACCGTGCAGCCGGGTAGTGGAGGCATCTACCTGGGAGAACTTCTGAAAAAGAGAGGCTATTTTATCCGGCGCAATCCCCACGCCGGTATCCGAAACGGAAATTTCAACGGTTACTGCCTGTCCTATCTCACTCTTTTTCTTAATGATTAGCAGCACTTCACCTTTGTCGGTAAACTTGATGGCATTATCGATGAGATTGAGCAACACCTGGCGGATTCTTACCGGGTCGCCCGCTGTCATATCCGGGATGCCAGTATCCACCGATGCTAACAGCGCCAGGTTTTTTTCATGGGCCTTTACACCCAGCATGCGCAGTATACGCTGCACGATTTCACTAATTCTAAAAGGTACATGTTCCAGGGAAATTTTGCCCGCCTCAATCCTTGAAAAATCAAGTATCTCATTGATAATATCCATCAGCGATTGCCCGGAATATTTGATATCCATTAACCTTTCCCTCTGTTCCCCGGTCAATTCACTCATCAGCAGCAGGTCCGTCATACCCATGATACCGTTCAGCGGGGTGCGGATTTCATGGGACATATTGGCCAGGAATTGGCTTTTGGCATTGTTTGCGAATTCCGCTTCTTCCCGGGCTTTTTGAATTTCGGCTTCGGCTTTTTTGCGTTCGGTAATATCGCGCGTTACAACCTGGATAATTTCCTTGCCCCCCAGTTCCAGGACGGACAATACAACTTCGCTGGGAAATACCTCGCCGTCGAAACGCTTTATAAGCCACTCAGTGCGGAAGACTCCCTCTTCCAGGACCTTTTTCCAGGTTCCGCGGATCACTGACTGGGAATCAGACCCGTCAATTTGGGCAGGGGGGGACAGGTCCCAGGGCTGTAATCCTATAAGGTTTTCTTTTTTTCGGGCCTTGAAAATTTTTATCGCCGCTTCATTACAGTCGAAAATGCCATTTTCATCCGCTAGCATGATGGCGTCGCCGGAGTACTGGAAAAGGTCCCGGTAATTTTTTTCTTTTTCCATTAACTGCAGTTGAGCGAATGTTCGTTCCTTGAGCAGTGAATCGATATCCAGCTTGATAAGATTAACAGCATCGAATACGAGTTTAAATGGGTGGGATTCCGGGATCTCTTTAATCTTACTTCCCGGGGCGTCCCAGGTAAACGAGGCTATAAAATCCAAAAGATCGTCTACATATTTTTGTTGTGGGCTTTCTTGTCTTTGGTGACGGCCAGTAGGTGCCTCGGGCGCGCCAGGGTGAGAAGAGAAACTCCATCCCCTAATCCAGGTCAGGGCCTGGTTTAAATCTGAGGCAAATATCATGGGTGTGTCCAGTCTTCTTCCCAGCATTTTTAGCGCAGTATTAATTATTCCATTACTGCCGACAATAATAATTTTTTTGGGGGGCTCATAAGCGGCGTGAGTTTTTCGTAATAATCGGATATACTTGAGCCGGGCCGTCCATGATCCACCAATTGCCTGGGAAAAATCGCTGACCTGGTAATAACCTGAATGATCAAGATAGTCGCCTTTATGAATTTGTGTGACTATCCGATAAATCGGGTCCACATAATCCTTTTGCAAGTAGCCCTTATAGGTCGAATAAAGTACTTTCCTGTTTATAACTTTGAATTCCGCGGAAAAGCCATGCGCATTATATTTCCATTCATCGTTAGTAACAAAGTATTTGGGGTCCAAAACAGTTTTGCTATCAAACTCATGAATCATTTCCAGGGCTCGTTTTACCGCGCCGGTATAATCTTTCCGGGTCTCCAGGGGGTAGCTTATCTTGAGCAATTTCAATAGCAAACGCATGACCGTCAGTCCAACCCGGGAAGAATTATAAGCAACAAATCCCAGGCAGCGATCGTTCTCTTTATCAAAATGGCGGACAAAAGCCTCCCTGGCTTGGGGAGGCGGATTGCCGAAAACATCCTGGTAATCCCTGATTTCGGCTATCTTCACTCCCGGTTTTACAGATTCCTTTAATACTTCATCCCGGTGGAAGTAGAGTTTATCGACGTCTATTTTGGCAGTATTGCCGCGGGGGATGACTTGCAAAATGCGCTCCCCTATCATCCGGAAGGTCACGAAATATTGATCGGACACCTGTATATCTGTCCAATGGGCTTTTTCCACGATGGACAGACCAGTGACGGGGCAGGTATTTGTTATTTCAGTCATTTTTTAAATAATCTGGCGACGTCTCTATTACCCTGGATACCAGGTGGAAATGCTCGGCTGCCAGCGCTGTTTGCTGCCGGGTGATATGCTGGAGTTGCTCTCGGATGGAGGCTTTATTACTGTAAAGTCTTAACCATTTCTTTTTTAGTTGCTCCAGGGTTAATTCTTCCATGCCGATTTCGTATTCCGATAACCCTATCTGTTTCATAAAATGGGTTGTCTTTTGCCCATACGAAATCGCCAACACCGGTACGACCTGCTGGACGGCCAACAGGACCGAATGAAACCGGGTCCCTAAAAATAGATCGCAATTCCTCATCAAAAAACGTAAATCGGTAAATGAACGGTACCTGCATTCATCGATGGGAATATGAAGGGAATCGGGGGGCAGTTTCGAAACCAGGCGCTTAAAAGCCGATGTGTCATCCAGGTTGGGTACCTCACAAAAGGGGAAAAATACCAGCCGGCTGTCGCTGAAGGAATTTTCCGATAATATCCATTGACACCAGGAGAACATAAGATCATGGTAATTTTCGATCACCTCCCCGGGGAAATCCAGGGGAGAAAATCGACAGATATTAAAACCGATAGTGATTGGATTATTGGGTTTTCGGTTGTCCCAGCGGGGGAACGGATGGGTTCCTTTTTTAATTTCATAGAAGCTGATGTCGGTAAGGGGCACCAGTTTGCTGTGTTTAATTCCCAGTGGGGCCAGGGCTTCCGCCGATCTTTTGTCCCTGGTGGAAATGAAAAGGGCTTTTTTGCCTATTTTTCTTAAAAAGTATTCCGTGGGTTTCCAGGCGGTCCTGTCGATGTCGATGCCGATGAATGCATAAGGGGTTCCCAACAGTCGGGCAATGGCTGCCCGGTATAGGTGAAAAATTAATTTATCCTTGGGGGGATTATCCTGGATAGGGGTGCCGGGTCCGATGAGCAATAGATTACTTTTAAATAGCCACTTTATGGTTTTCAAAATCCATGATAGGGATGAATAAAAGGGTTTCCCCGGTTCCCGCACGCCCCGCCGGCCGGAGTAAATAATACGTATTCTTTCCAGGGAGATGCCTTCTCGTACGAAAAGATGTTGCGTATGGGCTATGTCGGCGGTAAGCACGACGATATGACACTGTGGGATGGCTTTACGCAAGCCGTATATCAAGGCGGTAAGCATCAGGTTTTCGCCGGCGTTATTCTCGCCGTAAGCGCCTGCTGCCGTGATTACCGGCTGCCTGGTTTTTGACCTTCTCATAATTAAAACCCCTGAAATACCGGGTAACTGGATGGGCGTTACTCCTTGCTCCTTAACTCCTTATGCAATACTGGTATGCAAATTTTTCCGAAAACGCCGAAAAAATGGCAATGTTCTAAATAGATTAAATACACGCTGCATTCTTAACAGGTATATATTATACTCAAAAAATGAGTGGATTTCAATATTTGGTGTCTGTTGAAATGAAATTCTAAAGACCTACCATTATTATTGTTTTATGGGCGCACTTCTTGTCTGCCCCCTGATTTCCTTCTGGCTCCCCAAAAATTCTTTTACAAAAACAGTTTAACAATTATAAGTTGACATTCCATTCAATTATTGATTGGTTCAACCCAGAGAACTTGAATATTTCTTGAACTTGCCGCGTCTCCACCGGCGCCACCGCCGCCACCGCCACCCCCTGGGAAAAAGGGGATTAGCGATTTAAAAGATATTCAAATGGTCTTTAATTGCCTTTTAATTGTGATTTTAATAAGGATTTTCTTGATTGTCTCCTCCTGGTTCCCAAATGAGTTACGACCGGACATGGTTGTTTTATGGGTTTTGGGAAAGCTTCCCTCATCCTCTTAAAAATGACCTGGAAATCTTCATCTATGATATTCCCGAAAGAAACGGGTAAGAATATACAGGGCTGTACATTGCCCAGGCTGTTGATGTAAAAATGGGAAAGACCCATTAAGCACCCGTAGATATCCGGCCTTTCATAATATTGAAAATATACGACTGAGGGATAATTCCTATATTTTTTGTCGAGATTGGCTTCCTTATAAAATGTAGTAACAACCTCTCTTTCTTCCCTGCTTAACAAATCCCCACTATTCACGGGGATATATGTTCCACAGGGTTTTGGTTCAAGGATTGAAATAGCCCCGGCATTCAACCCGTTGGCATATTCGAAATATTTCCTTAAAACCCCCGGACGAGTTAAATCTTTTCTTAGACATAGGTTTATATAAGGGAATATTCCCGCTTCCCGGAAATTTTGTATCGCCTGGACAGCGTTGTGGTGGGCGCCACTATAACCTTTCACCCGGTCATGTTCCCAGGGATTAAAATCATCGAGGGCGATACCGGCGGCGGTTATACCGTATTTTTTCAGAAGCGCCGCTCTTTCCGCGGTTACTCCATTCCCGGATGTATGAACATGGAAATCCGAAAGGCCGGTATCGACGGAATCCAATATTTCCAGGAGCCCCTCAAATCTGAGCATGGGCTCACCCCCTGAAAGAATGAACAAACTGGTCCCTGATTGCTGCAGTATTTTAATAACGGTTTTCCATCGTTCGATAGGAACAGACTCCTCCTCGGCAAGATTGTGATGTTCATAGCAGTGTTGGCAGTTATAGTTGCATTTTCGTGTTATAGCCAGGATAACAGTATCGATTTGCTGGTTTTGGGGAGTTCCGTAGGCGTCGAAATTGAGTCCCCCCCCGGCCACCATCCGGTCGAAAGATTTCGATGGCCAGCGGGGAACCCTTAGTACCGAGGCGTAATAATACTTGCCGAATTTTGGAATTTTTTTGGTTTTTAGAACTTTCTCTTTCCCCAGCAATTTAAGCGATTTTAAAAAGAACAGCGAGTACTTTTTTCGTCGGGCAAGATATTTCAGCAGCGAGAGGGCATACTTCAGTTTCAAAAACTGTAGTTTCCAGCCGCTGTAAAATTTGATCCTTGGTCCGTCCCCTGGTAAAGG
>JAUPLE010000789.1 GCA_030837085.1 Acidobacteriota bacterium
CAGTTGTGATGAAACCTGTTGCCCCAGCCGGATAATTGAAAATTTCCAGGTCATTGCTTCCACCACTGCGCCCGATATCCTGACCATAGCCTGCCAGGATTTCAGTGGCGAGGCAACTGAAGATGCGGCGAGGCAAAAAGTGAAGAAATGGTTGGTGGACCAAACTTCCAGGTTATGCAGCGTCCCGGTAGAAGGCAAGGTTTTTTTCCTGGCTTTAAGAAAAGGCAGTGCTTTAAATATCGATCAGCAAAAGACCGCCCAATACCTTACTTTTGTGGCCAATAACCGGACTCTATCGGAATTATTGGCCTGTCACATTTCCGATTTCAACAATCCCCATAAAACCAGCGCCGCACAGGTAGGGGCGTTGAAAAGCGTGGACGGCGTTGAGAGCCCTGGCGGGAATATAGACCTGGTGGCGGCCAACAGCGTCACTATCACTCCCAATACCGGCGCTAAAACGATTACTATCGGCGATCCCCATTCCGATGTCTCCGGGAATCCCCATGATACCAAGCATGAAGATCTTCTCAACGTCCTGCCAATTTTTGGGGATGCATACGATGAAGCAAGGAACAAACACGTATCCAACGACGATGCGGAAAAGTGGAACAAAGCAGTGCTTAAAGTAGGTGGGGTCCAACCCAATTCGACGGGTGAAATTCTCATCCAGGCCGGAACCAATATTACTATCACTACAGCAGGAAATGCGATTACTTTCACCGCCGCTGGGGGAACGCCGGCGCCGTCGGCGCGAACCGGTACAGCCTCAATACCTACCAATAGCGATGGAATGGGATCTATATTAGTAGACCCGCTGTTGGGACACTCGAATTATTGTGTGGTTGTTGGGATAAATCATGGTGAGTTTTCTCAATTCGGAGTTATGCAATACAGTGGTTTAACACTTCAATTTGAAGTTGAAGTTTTTCGCCTGGGGTCAAATAGAAATAAATTTAGAATTGCTATTAATGCGCCTGGTTTTGGTGCACGCTCTGTTCCTATCTGCTGGTGGGCCATACCGGGCGAAGTTGTTACTACGCCAACAACCACGATTCCTACAATCACGATTCCTACAGTCACGATTCCCACAGTCACCTTTCCCACTCCGACATTAACCATCGAACCAACCTTAACAATTCCCACTATTCCGACTTTAACCATACAACCGACCTTTACCCCGACATTAACAATTCCTACTATCCCGACCTTAACCATACAACCGACCTTTACCCCGACTTTAACAATTCCCACCATCCCGACCTTAACCATACAACCGACCTTTACCCCGACACTAACAATTCCTACTATCCCGACATTAACCATTGAGCCGACCTTAACCATCGAACCGACCTTAACCATCAAACCGACTATTACCCAAACCATCCCAACGTTTAACCCGACACTCACAATGCCTACCGTGATTACGCCGGGAGCAGGCTATCTTACCGATATTAGCGGTATAGGTGAGGTAACGGCCGATAAACTCACTGCCGGTGGAATTACGACCATTGCCGAATTGGCTGCCGCTTCCCCGGAACACGTCGCCGAAATCCTGGGGTACAGTTCCACTACCAAAGCCACTACATTTATCGACGAAGCAAAGACGTTGCTTGGTATATAATGAACGTCCTATTTATACATCCTTCTTATCCCAACCAGTTCACCCGGATTGCGCATAAAATGGGCCAGTATAATGGTATAAAATGTTCCTGTCTTGTGGACGCCGCGTTTTCAGCGCAAGTCCGGGCGGATGGAGTGCCCATTGCTTATTATGGTTTTCAAAAAGACCAGGGCAATGGCAATGCCGGTAGCGCCGGGTATTTTTACTCCTCTACCTGTGAAGACGCCATCCGCAACGGCAAAGGCGTAGCTGAAACCCTGTCAGCGATCATTAAAACAACTCCCGTCGATATTGTCGTGGGCCATGCCGCTTTCGGCGCTACCTTTTTTATAAAGAAATTGTTGAATGTCCCGGTTATTTCATATGCGGAAATGGCGGGTTATGATATGACCCACTCCCGCCAGGAATTCCCACCCCTCCTCCAACACCGATTCCTGGACGTTTCTTTTAAGTCTGTCGTTTATACCAGCGCTATCCATTCCGATTTGATAATCGTTCCTTCGCAGCATGCCAGGAAAGGTTTCCCACCGGAACTGCAGTCCAAAATCCGGGTGCAGATGGAAGGTTTTCCTATATCACCTAACCACTATGACAGGAATGTTTTAAGGGAAACATTGGGACTTCCCGATCCAGGTCCCATAATCGGCTTTGCCGGTAGAACCCTGGAAGCCATGCGGGGATTCGATATATTCGTTAAAATTGCCGCCCGCATCGCAAAAGAGATTCCTGATGCCCATTTCCTGGTGATTGGCGACGACAAAACCATCTATGGCAACGAAAAAGTCTACCTGGGGCAAAAAAGTTTCAAACAATATGCCTTTGAAACGGCAAACCTGGGGGAAGACCGGTTTATCTTTTATAACTTCCTGCCCCGCGATCCATTTTTACGCTGTCTCCAGGCCATGGACCTTTTCATTTGTCCACTCTTTGAAGGCGCCGGTAATTGGAGTTTATTCGAGGCTATGGCCTGCGGATTAAAAATATTGGCTTCCAACCGCTGCTTTATACCCGAGGTTATTACGAACGGGAAAGAAGGATTCTTATTCGATCCCTATGATATCGATGACTTTGTAAGCAAAAGCCTTGAAATATTAGCGGATACGGAAAGCTATAAATATCTTGGAGTAAACGCTCAACAAAGAATTAAAAACCAATTTTCCGTGGAAAAAGCGGTTAAAGGGTATGTGGAAATCATTAACGAAGCGATGGGAACACAGAAGAGGGATTTATTAAGTTAGGAGTTTAAGATGAGAGAAAAAATAAAAATCACCGAAAGAAGAACAAGGGAAAAAGTAAAAAACCCTGTTCATGTGTTAAGTAAATCAAGCGTTACCGGTTTGAAACCTTCCTATTCGGACCGGGTGCTCCAATTGCAGCGAACCATTGGCAACCGCGAAGTAACCCGGTTGATTCGTTCCGGGATTTTGCAGGCTAAACTTTCAATCGGTCAGCCCGGCGACATTTACGAACAGGAAGCCGACCGTGTCGCTGAGCAGGTAATGCGCATGCCGGATGAAAAGCAGTCATTGGTCAATAGTCAATGGTCATTCGTACAGCGAAAATCTTCTTGTCCCGCATGCGAAGAGGAAGAAAAACCAATTTCCCTGAAAGCGTCCGGTGGTTGTGGCGGTTCGGATGTGATGTCATGCGTCGAATCTCATATTAATGCTTTAAAGGGAAGTGGGCAATCCCTTTCCCCAGGTGCCAGGGAATTTTTCGAGCCCCGTTTTGGCGCGGATTTTAGCCAGGTACGGGTGCATAACGGTTCGGATGCGGCGGCAATTGCTACGGAAATTAATGCCAAAGCGTTTACCACCGGGAACGACATCTTTTTCAATACCGGTCAATACTCGCCGGGAACATCCGGCGGGAAAAGCCTCCTGGCCCATGAGTTAACCCATACATTACAGCAAAAAAGTTTCTCTGCCTTACGAATTCAAGCTTCAAATACCTGTACATATGGAGAGATTCGTGCGTGGGCAGTTACAGGTCCGCCGGCATATGCTGCTCCCGCCGGGTTAGCCGATGCAAAAGCAAGTATAGGGGCTGTTTGCGCACGTGGAAATCCTTGCTCTTGCGTAGATGGTTCAACAGCGACCGCGCCTGCAGACCAGGCTGCCTGGAGAAATATCGTCGCTGCAAACGGTGGCGCCGATCAGACAGGGGGTGGCAACTTTATGTGCGTCGGTAGTCAGAACTGCTGGTTTGTCCATAGTTGCTATTCTTGCGCAGGTGGACGCCGTACCCAGGGAGCACGTGCCGCTAACCTGGCTACCAGCGGGACCTGTTCGGTAGGTGCAAATACATTATATTTTTATGACGACCCCTTGAGAGGTTGGTGTAATAACGCGGATTATCGATCCGGATGCCGCGCGCCTGCGCCCAGGGGACGATAATTAGGGTTTAAAGTGAAAGAAAAAGTACATGCTGTCGAACGAAAAACCGATTCAAAATCAAAGCAGCCTGGTCCCGAATTAAGCAAATCCAGGTTTCCCAGTTTGAATTCTTCATATATCGACCGGGTACTGTTCTTGCAGCGAACAATAGGAAACCGTGAGGTAACGCGGTTGATCCGTTTCGGTGTATTGCAGAAAAATAACGGGAGTGACTCAACTATTTTGATCCAGAGGGCGTGCCAGTATTTTGCCGAGCACAGCGCACCGGATACCTATTGCCAGACGAGGGCGGAAGCCGAAGCCCTCGTGACGAGAGCAAATCCATCAAGTTGCTTTGTTTACAATGATGGTCCCGCGGATCATCAGTGGAGACCCATTCCCGGGTTTGGATGCGCGCACTATGTGGCGCACCAGTTAGGAATTACCGAAGGCCCCGACTATGCCAATTGTAGGGATGGATTCTCCGTAACCATTGGGCAAATCACCCAGGGAAGAGCAAGAGAGGCATTAACCACAGCGCAAGTTGGCGATATATGGACAAATGATGGAGAAAGCCATTCCGGAGTTGTAAGAGAAGTTGGCAGCGGAGCCAGGGCCGGACAGGTAAGAATCCAGGCATGCGGTACAAGCGGCAACATATATACGATATGGACAAGTGACGGTGTTGTCCATCATTAATGATTTCTTGCCTGTCCTTTTCCTTCCCCTGGTGTACATCTGTACCTCCGTACCTGTGTGACCTCTGTGTTCTCTGTGGCTAACTGCATTTCATCCCGGTTGCAAAAAATTCTTTTTTTGTTTATGATAATGGATGGAGAAAATGAAAAATGTTTAACGATTCTGAATACGCCGCCGGCAACGTTGACCTACATATTCATACCATCGTGTCCGACGCGGTAATAACCCCCGCACAAATCCTCGATTGCGCCAAAGAACTTAACCTAAAAAAAATCTCTATCACTGACCACGACGCTGTGGGCGCTTATTTTTACTTTGAATACGACCTTTCCGTTAAAGCAAAAGAACTGGGCATTACCATTATCCCGGGCATCGAACTGGACAGCTATTTCGGGGATGTGGAAATCCATGTCCTGGGCTATGACATCAATGTTAAAAACAGGGAACTAAACGACTACCTTACGAATATCCATTCCCTTAGAAAACTACGAATCCAGGAACAACTGGAAAAGATCAATCAATTCTATAAAAAAGAGGTCATCAAAAAGGACGAAATCTTCATCCCCCACCGGGACACGCTAATGAAACCCCACCTGGTTCATGCGTTATTGGAAAGAGGTCTATTTTCCGAATACAGGGAAGC
>JAUPLE010000790.1 GCA_030837085.1 Acidobacteriota bacterium
GTTTTACGTACCAGGAATTGCTGGAAATTTTTATAAAGTCCTTCAATGGTAACACCTTTAGCCCCCACTTCCCCACATACACCTTGCCATAAGGTGTTATCGGCGTCCAGTACGATGGCTTTGCAGGATTTTTGTTTGCTGGAATAGAGCCGCCTCATGACCAGGGTGGCCAGGAAATGATAATAAGTGGTGGTATAAGGGATATGGCCCATCCGGTCGGTAAAGGAATCCAGGACGGTCTCGACGCGGTAGGCGGAATGATAATCGGCGGCGGACAGGAACGTCAACAGGCTGCGCCGAGTGGTAAAATCCGCCAATTCCCGCTGGAATTCCCGGGCCAGGGTTTGGAAAGTGGGTTCATTGTGAAAGGGGGCCGCGGGCGGGCAGAGCATGATCAGGGTAAAAGCGGCGGCCCGGTCGGCATAGGCGGCCAGTCCCGCCAGGAATTCCTTAAACGAAGCACGCAGATGTTCGGCCTCTTCAGGCGTCATCCCCGATTTTTGGCCTGTTACCTTTTCCCGGAAGCGCAACCAATCGTCGAATTTCACCAGGATAACATTCATCCCGGAAGGATTGGCAGCCATGCCGCCGGCCGGGTTTAACAACTCCTGGAATACCTGGTTGTAAGGAGCAAAATGAACCTCCAGGCCCAGGCCCGCCAATTCTCGCAGCCAGAATTCGAGGGCGGGCTGCATCGGCTCCGCTGTAAAGGTAGCGGCAATGTAAAGTTTCTCCCGGGGAGAACTCTTCCGGGCGTAAAGATTCACAATCCCTGTTTTATCAAAATGGCTTTCTTCCCGGATTTCCAATGCATAACCCCGTTCGTCCAGGAGGTTCTTTATCTCCTCCAGCACGAGGCCCTGCAGATCATGAATTTCCATTACGATCTGCTTGATTTTAGACCAATCCTGGCTGTCAATGCCCTGGAGTATTTTTAATTCGCTTCTTTCGGCGTCGATTTTGAGTAAGTCAATGGCCTGGATTTTCTCTTCAGCGATGACCCGCGATATTGTTTTTAATTCACAGGTATATTTTTTTTCGCCTTTGAGTTTTTCCGCCGCGAGTTTATCTAGTATTTCGTTTTCAAATTCACCGGCTGAACGGTCAGGTGCGGCAATGCCTGCCCTTAATAGTTTTTCATCCTCCCGGGGATCGGCGGCAAAACCGGATAAAATGGAGTATTGGGGGTAAAAAGTAAATGTCGCCCGCCGGTTTTCATCGGCAATGCCGTTGGGGAAGGTTTTCACCCGGTCGCCGTAAGGCGCGGTATTGAGGCGCAGTAATTCATGGAGTTCCGGCGCCGGTTCAAAGGCATACACCCGCGCGCCCGGTTCACGCTCCAATATATATAGGGAAAAAAGCCCGATATTGGCGCCGATGTCAAAAACGCAATCGCCGGGACGAAGCGTAATCCCTTGTTTTAAATAGACCTGTTCTTCAAATATTTCATGGTAAACGAAATCGGTTTCATACAGGTTAAGATGGAATATTGAAAGGCCGTTGGGAAGTTGGTAACTTTCCTCTTTTGAATGTTTTACCGCAATTTTTTCAGTGGCCGGTTTCTTTTTTTTACTCATGACTGTTGTCTCCCTTGTGCAACTGTTGTAGGGCTTGATAAATCAAGCCCCTACACAACTCAACATTTATCATTTATCATTCATCATTTATATTTCATATTTCCCCAATAAGCGTCCCGCGCTGCCGGGATTTTAATATGTAAGGACGATGCCCATGAGGGTGAAGCCCGCGGTCATACCTTCCAACAAAACCATATCGCCGCGGGATATCCGCCCCTGTTTAACGGCTTCATAAATCGCCAACGGGAAACCGGCGGCGCCGCAGTTGCCAAATTGCTCGATAATACTCATGACACGGTCGGAGGGAAAACTTAATTTCATGAAATCAATGGTTAATCGGCTGGCCTGGTTGGGAATGACCAAACGGAATGAGTCTTTATTGGCCGGGGGCCAGAGCCTGGCCAGGAATTTCTGGTTATACTTTATTCCCGCGGCGCGCACCGATTGGGGATCAAAATCGAAAACGAAATCATCGGCTAAAACATCATTCCTGAAAAGGGTACTGTGGCCAACCCCGCCGGATACGGAACTGATGTCGGAAGCTTCGCTGTAAGTCTCCATGGATACGGCATGTATCCCACTGGCTTCTCCCGGTGGGGTCCGCACAACCACCACCGCCGCGGACGCATCCCCCATCAAGGTACAGACCGCGGGATTTGAAAAATCCAACTTCCCGGTGGTGATTTCAGTGGTGACGATCAGGATGTTTCGATAACGCCCCGAAGCCAATAAGCTGGCGCTCACATCCAGGGCCGCCAGGAAACTGACGCACGCGGCCGTTACCCTCAGGCAAGGGATGCCGGTTCCCGCTAATCCCAGGCGCTGCTGGATCAGTGGTCCATCCTCGGGGATGGCTTTTTCGAAAGAATGGGCAGCGGTAATGATCAAATCGATATCGGTAAGCTTAATACCGGCGTCGGCTGCCGCCTCCCGCGCCGCTTCAGCGCCCATGAAAGAGATGGTTTCATCCCCTACCCAACGGCGTTCCCGGACTCCCTGTTTGCGCAGACACCACCCTTCGGGCAGTCCGCACTTTGCTTCCAACTCGCTGCTAGGTACGATACGCCCGGGCAAATAACGCCCGACGCCCACTATTTTTATAGGAAGAGGATATGTAACGTTTCGATTGTTTGACATAAATGACTCCCTGGGGTGAATGTACTCAGCCGAAGTGGGCTGTTTCGAGATGAAATTCGGTTTTCGGCGCCAATTCCTCTCTTCTTTGGCGATTAAAGGGGTGACATACCCATTCGAAGGATGTTTTTTTCATTTCTTCTTCTTTACATCCGCATACCGCCATCTTCATTCCATATTTTTGGCAAATTTTCTCAAATTCCGTCAGTTTCTCTACTTTTTTCGCAAAAGGAACGGAAAACAATTCTTGCCGGGAAATGGTGGACGTTTTTTCGGTCAATGCGTCGGCGGAGGCCCTGGTAAGTTCATTGTTTTTTAGCTGTTCTTTGAGGTCCCTGGTGAGGATCACGTATCCCAACACGGCTTCTTTTGCTCCCAGGGAGCTGGCGTCATGGATAATTTTTTCGATGTTGTCCGGGGTGTCGTCGATCCCGGGCAACATGGGGTCGATCCTGACTGTTAAAAAGCCCAGGTTATCGATCTCGTTTAAGCGCTTAAAGTTTTCCAATCTTTTTTTATAAGATGGAGCGCCGGGTTCTACGATTTTATTTCTCTGGTCAGAGGTGTTTGTAATTCCTACCTGTACCCCCACCAGGTTCGGTTTCTTACGGATTACCTCCAACACTTCCCCATCGACAATGCCCTTGGTTACAAAGCCCACAAAAACATCATGGGAGAGGAGCTTATCTAAAACGGCGACGGTGGATTGGGTAATCTGGCGGTTTCCAAAGGGGTCTGAGGCATAACACATGTATACGAATGGCGGGAACTTTTCTTCGGCAAGGAATTTATCCAGTTTCAGGGGGATGATTTCTCCTTTGTACCTGGTATCGTAAAATTTGTATACTGTCTTTTCCAGGATAGAAAAAATGCAATAAATACATAGGTTTGGGCAGCCCAGGGAAATATCCATTACATAACCCCGGCAGGCATTGGGTTCATATCTTACCGCGGCTTGCAAATCTTTTGAAATACCCCAAAATATTTTTTGTTCTGTCATGGTTCATTACTCCTTCTTTCGTTTTTTTCAGGCGTGCTTAGCGATTAACTGGCAAATGCTTTTCACTGTGGCAGGTTTTCCGTCACAGTCGCTGTATACACCTGTGAGAAATTCGTTAATGTCGATTGATGCGGCTTTATCCGCCAGGAAACGCTCCTGGATTTTCATTAACATTTGCATGACGTCAATGGAATCAAAGGCAAAATCTTCCACCAGGGAAGACTCGGGGGTAACTTCTCCCACGACCTTCAACGGCGCTACTTCATGAAGAATTTCCTTTATTCCTGCAAAAATATCATTCTCGGTTAATTTTTGAAATTCTTTTTTTGGGTCTTTCATTTTTAATTCTCCTTTTCCTCGAAATTCTTTATTTTAAACATTAATTCATATTTTGCAGCGCACCGATTTCCCGGAGTAGGGGATCGAATTCACCGTCTAAAAAGGCCTCTTTCAACCGATAGCGCTGGATTTTTCCACTGGTGGTAGTGGGAATATGTTTCACCGGGATGACATAGGATACCCCCACTCCAACTTTTTTAACCACCCATTTCTTTAATGCCATGGCCAACGGCAAAAAATCTGTAATATCGTTTTTCTTAAATAACACAAAACAGATAATTTCATCGCATTGTAATTGGGGATTATAAACGCCGACAGCGGCGGCACGATTAACCTGGAATCCTTCCACTTCTTCGGCGGCAGACTCGATATCATGGGAAAAATAAGTATGCCCATTGGCAAATATGGTTTCTTTTACTCTCCCGGTAATCACCAACCGGCCGTCCCTGAGAAATCCCAGGTCGCCGGTATCCAACCAACCGTCAGGAGTAATTGTCTCTTTGGTTGCTTCCAGGTTATTATAGTATCCCGACGTGACATTTTCGCCTTTGATCAGGATATGGCCGACAACCCTGTCACCCACTTCCTCTTTGCTAGCGGCGACGATTTTTAATGAACAATTATCTACTGGGGTTCCCACTTCCACTAAGGATAATCCATTACCCATATCTACTTCTTTTACTTTTTGCCCGATGTGCAGTGAATCTCGATCCACAACAGCGGCCGCCATCTCCTCGTCCGGTTCGGAAAAGGAAACGGCCAGGCTGGCTTCGGCCAGGCCATATACGGGAAACATGGCTTTTCTTTGCAGTCCAAAGGGGGCCATTTCATCTAAGAATTTATTACATAACTCCGCTGAGATGGGCTCTGCGCCATTAAAAATCAATCGTACCGAAGAGAGGTCGAGCCCGGCCATCTTTCCAGGATTAAAAAAGCGAAGCACATGTTTATATCCAAAATTTGGCGATGAGGTGAGGGTGGCTTTGTGTTCACATACCTTCCTTAACCAGAGGGAAGGATTTCTTATAAAAAGTGGTGTAGGCATTATGAATTGAAACCAATTGGCAACGATAGGAGTTAAATGGAAACCGATCAGCCCCATATCATGTGTTAACGGCATCCAACTCAAAGTCCGGTCCCCGGCTGCGGGAGGTTGAAGCCCCTTGATGATGGCTTTTAAATTGGTCATCAAATTCTTATGAGTTAGGACCACGCCTTTGGATTGACTGGTGGAACCGGAAGAAAACTGAATAAAGGCAATATCCGTTTCCATCGGGTAATAAATTCTTCCGTGCTTTCCGCTTCCTTCTATGTCATCGAGGAATATTGCATTGGCTTTTATTTGACTGAAGGTATTCCCGGTGTTAGCTTCCCCGGCAAATTGGTTCAATTTATCCAGGTGCTTTTTAAAGGTGATTAAATAAGGTTTGTTCAGGCTTTTCCAGATACTGAACAACTTTAGTATATAACGGTCATTGGCGGCGGTAGTGACCGGTACAGGGATAATATGGCCCAATAAACACGCCCAAAATGTTATAATAAAATCGCAATTGTTATCTATTTGAAATACCAATTCATCCCCGGGCTTCAATCCTTTGTCCTGCAAATGGTACAAACGAGTTAACGCTTCTTCATACAAGCGGTGATATGATATGATTTGTTCTTTTTCATCGTCTTCCACAAAGGTTATCCCACGATCCCTTTCCTCCTGTCGATCGCGGATAACTTCCACCAGGTTCTTGTAATTTGGGAATTTTTTCGCTGTATCCATTGACGGTCTCCTTTTTGATTTTTAAGAAGTAAACGTTTGAAATCGGTGGTTGAGCAATTCCGCTGTTTCCTGGACCAGTTTTAGCCCGATTTCATCGACGTGGCGGTTTCGCCAATTTTCCAGCGGCGTCCCTTTGACCCACTGGTTAAAGGCGCCTAAGGCAGGGCCGCATTGTACTTGATAGTTTACTTTATCGGTTTCATCCCCGGATAAAGCGAGGCGCGTGGAATACCCGAAATACCAACGGAAAATTAAGGCCATTTTGTATTTGGGATTTTGTTCCGCTTTATCGATCTCCTGGGGCGGGTAAAAACTCTTGACCTCCCGGTAAACTTCATCAAAACTCCGTTTGAAATATTTTTCCCGGAGTTGATTTTTGGTTTTTTCATCGATCTCGTCAATGGAATTATAATGCCGGTAAAGGTCATATAATTTATTAGCCCGGGCCGGGAAAAACACGCCGCGTCTTAACACCTGGACTTTGGCTCCCAATTCGAACAAATCTCCGGCCGGCGCATAATCGGTATCCTGGACATTGATATCCTGTAATAAATCTTTTACGGCGTTGCTGGTTCCTGCTTCAACGGTGCATTGATTAATGGAGCCTGTCACGATGAAATCCGCGCCCATGATAAAAGCCGCGGCCGCGGCTTCAGGGGCGCCGATTCCCCCTGCCGCTCCAACCCGGATAGATTTGGAATAATTGTACTTTTTCATTATTTCATCCCGCAATTTAAGCATGGCCGGCATTAAGGCATAGGGCATTCGCTGGTCGGTATGGCCGCCTGAATCGGCTTCCACGATTAAATCATCGGCCATGGGAATTTTTTTCAATATATCCGCCTGCTCCGACGTCACTTTACCGGCTTCCAGCAGTTTATTAACGATCCGTTCCGGCGCAGGACTCAGAAATTGTTCCGCTACCTCGGGCCTTGAGACCTTGGCAATTATTTTATTGCCAACGCTGATTTCCCCGGAGGCGCTCTTTTTTAGTCCAGCGGCCCGGTATTTTACCAGGGCCGGCGTCATGGTCAAAAATGCCGCCGCCTCAATCGTACGAATGTGATATTTTAAAAACAAATCCACGAGTTTTTCTTCGTTTACCGGGTCCAGGAGATTGGATACAAGGTTCATGCCATAGGGCTGCCCATTATTAAGCTCCTGTTGGATATGTTGAATCGCGGTTTCAATTTCGCTGAATTCCAGGCCGCCTGTTCCAAAGAAACTCAACAGCCCTGCTTTTCCCATTTTTACTACCATTTCCTTCGATGCGATTCCTTTATACATACCCCCGGCGAGATAGGCATAGGCCAGGTGATAATCTTGTTTAAATTCTTTACTGCCCAGGGAACCCGCGGTGATTTTACCGTTTCCGCCTTTTATTTCAACAACCGGAACGGTTGGAATGATGGGAGTCGTTTTTTCCTGTACCGGGCTTTTTATTCCCGGTTGTTCCATTTCTTCGCCGGGAAGGTCCAGGGGCCCTGCTTCATGGTTGATTCTTAGGGCAAGCGCTTTTACCACACTCATGCTCACGCCGCTGACTTCATGGAAATCCGAGATTTTTACGTCTTTAGCCAATAGGTAACGGATGCTTTCCATCCATTTGACCGGGGTGGTGATTTGTTCGACAATATTATTCTCTATTTCTTCCTGTTTATAGGGTCTGGCAGTCACATTAGAAATGATGGGAATGGTTATCTCCCCGAATTTTAGTTTTTTTACAAACTTTTTGAATTTCTTTTTTGCGTCTTCCATATACGGGGTATGGAAAGCGCCGCTGACATTCAATATTCGATAGTGGCTGGCCCCGGCTTCTTTAAAAAAAGGTTCTGCTTTTTCTATTTCTTGCTTGAGGCCGGATATAACGATTTGGAAAGTGGAATTATAATTGGCGATATAGAGGTTTTTAAAATTGTTTTTTTTCAAGATATCCTGGATTTTATCTTCGGCTAGCCCCATCACGGCGGCCATGCCCCCGCCTTTAGCCTGGCCCATTAATTCTCCCCGCATTTTTACCAGTTTTAACCCGGTTTCGAAATCGACGACGCCGGAAGCAAACAAGGCGTCATACTCGGCCACGCTGTGCCCCAACACATAATCGGGTTTCGGCTCGGTTTGGATTTTCTTCAAGTAACTCAAGGCATTGACTACATAGATGGCCGGTTGGGTAAATTGCGTTTGCATTAATTGGCCACCGGGGTCCTCCAGGCACAA
>JAUPLE010000791.1 GCA_030837085.1 Acidobacteriota bacterium
AAAAACTCTCTAAAACAATGCAAAAGGAGGAAAAAATGCAAACATTAAACGATGCGGCAACAAATTCTGAGAAAACCGTAACTGAGCCAAAGAGAACCAGGACACGGCCAAATACGTTTGCTCACACACTCAAAGTGGCCAACAACATGATAGCAGGGATAAAAGACAATATTCAAACCTTATCTACCAATGGCGTTAACGATGCCACCGTCGAGACTATCAATACACTGGTAGGACAGGCCAAGACCATTGAAAATGACCAGGAGATTCTCAAAGGCAAGTTAAAAGAGAAAACCCTGGAGCTGGACAATAAGGTTGCCGAATTGAAGGACGTTCTCAGTAAGACCAGGTTGATTATCAAGGCGGTACTACCCCAGAAACGTTGGGTGGCTTTCGGGATTTCCGCTTCCAAATAACCTGTAAAGAAATTCGCTGGGACAGCAGGATAGGCAGAGTTTGTTTTTCTCCTGTCTATCCTGTTCATCCGGCACTCCGGCTTCAGGAGAGACAGGAAAGAATCACAATCAACGATCGGTATGGGCGGAGCAAAAGGCATCGCTTATTTAAAAAATAGGGGGTTACCAGAATCTGTTATTGACTTTTAAGGGATTTTCTTCTATTGTATTCCCTGGAGATAATCGAATATGCAATTTAATATAATAATGGAGCCATCGGAAGAAGGTGGATACATTGTTGATACCATAATCAGTTCCAATAATCCAGGCGATCATATTTTTTTCATAGGAGGTTAGAGCTTGATGCTAAACAGAAAGGAACCGCCATGTACCTGGCTCTTTATGTTTCTGGGGAGCATCTTTTTCCCGTTGCTTATGCTCATAAATGTATTCTTGATGGGGACAGGAAGTGCAATATCTAAATTTATTTTCAAATGCGTTCACTGGCCGTTGGTATTAGCCGGCGACTTTTTGCTGGATTTATTGGGATATGCCCATAGAATGGAGGATAGGCTCGGTACGTCGATCCTTTTCATGTTTTTGTATTGGATTTTCATGGGTGGGTTGTTGGGTTTTATCCTGGCCAGATTGATTGGATTCTTCCGCCGCAGGTCGAAAGATCAATGAGAATCACCTAAAAAAAGCCTGACGATAAAACCTTGTTTTTATTGGATAGGTAAATTCAACCAGCAATTACTATTTATCGTATGTTTGAATCTCTTTCACCGATTTTTCACTATCAAAAAGCGTTGGGGATTTAACTGTAAGTATTCCGACTGTGTATGTGTCCCCAGGTTTCTTCAGTACCCCGGTATACAACTTTCGTGTTTCAAAATCCGTCCCTTCGTAAAGAATGACATCCACTTTAATCGGGACAATTGGCATTTTTGCCGATTCACCATATGGTCCGCCCGGTACTTCACCCTGGCCCAACTGTCCCCCGGCCCAATAATCCACCTGCATCAAATACTTTCCTCCCAATGCATTGGAAATGGTATAACATTGACTCCCCATTCCCACCCCTCCACCGGGCGCATCCTGGTAAAGATCATGCAATACCCCACCGGCTTTTGTTTCACGGTTTGCCCAATAACATTTCTCCCCATCGGGCTGAGTGATCCATAAATCAACATAAAAGGGCTGCGGAGGGAAATTCAAAACAATCTGGACATCTGTTTTACTCAAATTGGTATAAAAGACAACCAGGTCTTTCCCTTCTCCATCCCGGTTACGCGCTGCCACCAAAACCGTGTTCTCTCCATTGGCCAATATTACATTTTGATCGAAATTCCCCCCATCCGATCTTGCCCAGAACTCTTTTCCATTGACCACCACTGTAATCAGGTGAATCGACGGATCAGACACCGTACCTTTAATCTTTATTCTTCGCTCGTTGGTCCATCCTCCCGGTGGAGATTTGATCGTTACCACAGGAACTGCGCCTTCCATTATACATACAATCCCAATCATAACCACCCACAAAACCATTAAACTGAAAATAAAATTTCGTCTGCTCTTCACTTCTTCCTCCTTACGCATTATATCACTCTATGAAATGAGAATGCAATAATAAAAAATTTGTTTTTATTTAGATCGTTTGACAGTATCCTTGATATTAGGGAGGCAGACCAATTTTATTTCAAAATTAAGCTTGACAGGCATGGGGGAAAGTGCTAAGATTTAATCTTCTTTAACAACAAAAACATGTAATTTATCTATGTCAAAGGAAAGAGAGGCTAAAATGAAGAAATATTTTCCCTCCGTATTAGTGATCGTACTAATTTTATGTGTTTCCAATATTATCCATGGGGCGATCCCGGCGCAAGAGCGTGCGGCGTTAATCGCATTGTATAACTCCACCAACGGCGATAGCTGGGTCAACAATAGCGGCTGGAAAACCCCACCGCTGGATACCGACGGTTTCGCCATGCCCGGCACTGAAAACGGCTGGCATGGAATTGTGGTTTCCACCGATCATGTCATCACGATAGAGATGGTCTCTAATGATTTAACCGGTAATATCCCCTCCGAGTTGGAAAACCTGGATAATTTGGCGGAACTGAGTTTGCCTGGAAATGAGTTAAATGGAGGTATACCTACCGAATTAGCAAACCTCGGCAATTTGGCATTGCTTCGCTTGAATAATAACCATCTCAGCGGTGGTATCCCCGCTGAATTAGGAAACTTGAGCAATTTGACCGAACTTCGCTTGAACAATAACCTACTCACCGGCAGTATCCCCTCCCAACTGGTTAATCCGGGTAATTTGAAGTTCTTTTATCTGAATGATAATCAACTCACCGGCGGTATTCCCTCCCAAATCGGGAATTTGACCAATTTGAGTTACATTCACCTGGAGAATAACCAGCTCAGTGGAGACATACCCGCTAATTTGGGGAATATCGGAAGTTCCTTATTAGATATTAATCTGAGCCATAACCAACTCAGCGGTAGTATACCAGCGGGATTAGGAAATCTAAGCAGTTTGGATATGCTTCACCTCTTCGATAACCAACTTTCCGGGAATATTCCCCCGGAAATAGGAAATCTTAGTAGTTTGTCATCCCTTAATCTATCCAATAACCAAATCAGCGGAAGTATCCCTTCAGAATTAGGCAATCTCAGTAATTTGTTTTCTCTTTACCTGTGCTATAACCAACTGAGCGGAGAAATCCCGGCCAGTTTAACGAATTTAATTAATATTACAAATCTCGACATTGCCAATAATTGCCTATCTGCAACAGAT
>JAUPLE010000792.1 GCA_030837085.1 Acidobacteriota bacterium
CATATTTTTTCTTTTCTTTTTTTTCATCTTAATTTCTCAACCTCTTACCTTCCGGGGAACTCTCCAGGAAACATATATTGATCGTATTTTACCCGGATTAGGGTTTGATAAATCAAACCCCTACATTGGATTAAATTATTGAAATAGGAAAGGAGAAAAGATGCCGGGGAAAATATCCCCCCGTTATAAGCAGGCGTTCGGTAAGGAATCCCCCGTAGGGGTTTGATTTATCAAACCCCTATTTTGGGAAGAGATCCTCTAATGAAAAATCGATCAACAGCAAATAAAATCGATGTACGCCGGAAAAAATCGATGATTTCCAAATAAAATCGCTGTGCAGCCAAAAAGGAAGGTGTTTTCCAAAAAAGGAAGCTGTTTTCCAAATAAGGAAAGTGTTTTCAAAATAAGGAAGCTGTTTTCAAAAAAAGGAAGGCGTTTTCTAAAAAAGGAAGCTGTTTTTTAAATAAGGAAGCTGTTCTCCAAAAAAACGTCATGGATTTATGGAATTATGGGCCGACTATTATTTCTTCTTTTGCCGGGGCCGCAAGGAAGGAAAGGGCAGGAACGTGTTCCGGCGGTCTGCCCCTTCTTAATTTTCGTGTGTTTCGCGTGTTTCGCGGGCTTGTTTTCCTACTTTCAACAGCGATAGATAAAATAAATCGTTGTTCAATCTCTCATTCGGCAGCAAATAAAAACCATATTCCCCTTTTTTATAGGAAAATCCATACTCCTCCAGGATAAGTGATAAATCTATTATCTCAATATTCTTTTCCGCATCTTGAATCTCCTGCAACATTCGCCCCAGGACACCATCTGTCTCATCGGTAATAAACGAACAGACGGAATAAAGTATGTAATCCGTGGAAAGGTTTTTCAGTACCGATTGTAGTATCCGGTATTGATTTTCCGCATTCTTATCCACTAATTCACGAGTGATTTTTAATTTAAGGTCCGGGTTCTTCCGTAACGTTCCCGAAGAGGTACACGGCGCATCCAGGATGACCAGATCGAAATGTCCATTGAAACTCATCGCCCTAATATCGGATACGATAAGGTTTATGTTGGGTATTCCATAAGCGGCGCAAAAGTCTTTCATCAGCAACAAACGCTGCTCATCGATATCATTGGCAACGATCTTCAAGTTGGGATTCAATAAGGCCAGCGTAATCGATTTGGCGCCCGGGGCTGTACAACAATCAAGCGCCGCACACGCGGCATATTTGGATGCAATAATAGATATCAACTGCGAAGCGGTATTCTGGAAATAAAAATAATACCCCGACTCTCTCAACAAATTTTTTAAACGTACACCGGAACCACCTGCCCCTTCCACTTCGAAAGTTTCAAACGGCTTAAGCTCTCTAAAAACCAGCCCGACCTCACCGAGAACCTCTTTCACTTCAGCATAAGAAAAGTGATTACGGGCAATCCTAATGTGAAAAACCGGCTCCCGGTCCAGGTACTCAAGGGCCGCATTCAAATCCGGGGTACTGAGTTTTAAATAGTCGATCAATAACGGCGCCGTGGAATATTTAATGTGAGGTTCCTGGATTTGCCGCAGCATGGTAATAATAAAATCTTTCTCGCCGGCGCACCGTCTCAATACGGCGTTGACAAACCCCTTTGACCTGCGCCGCGCCATCCGCACCGCCTCATTTACCACGGCATAATCCGGGTAGGATTTCGAGTATATAAGGAGGTAGATGCTAATCCTTAACAGGATATGAACATCCGCATCGATCTTCCCGGAAGTACGCCGCGATAACTGCCGGATCACATAATCCAACGCAGACTCGCGCCGGATTACCCCATAAACCGCCCGCGTAATTCCCTGGTGCGATTGCTCGATATTCTTATCAAGGAAATCGGAAAGCAGCAATTTTAAATTTTTCCCCGGGACCATCGAGAAATGCCTCAGGAACCGGAATGTGTATCTGAGTATATCCATCCTTTTTGTTCTTTTGCGCCTTTTGAAAAAGGCGCCCCAAAACTTTTGTTTAACGTCTATAACACCCTGTTCTAGTTCCATGGTTTCACTGGTACTAACACAACTTGCACGGTAAACGATTGCCAAGGCAATAACAGAAAGGAGACATGGGCTTTTTACCGGGCGGCTGCAATTCCAATACCTCCAGCACCGTCCCTTCACCGCAGCATACTTTAAGCGATTCTTTATCCATAGTCAGCACCTGGCCCGGCTCTTTATCATGCGATAAACCGGAAAGTTTTAGCTTTCTTAATAAAAACCGCTGCTCTTCAACGCCGCAGCATACCCCGGGCCAGGGCGTAAACGCCCGGGCTTTATTTATAATCTGTTGTGCTGTTAGATGCCAATCCACATGGCTCTCCTCTTTCCGCACCGGTGGAGCAACCGTCGCCTTACTTTCATCCTGGGGATACTGCCGGAGTTTTCCTTCAAGAATTCCCATGATGGTTTCCTTTAAAAAACCAGCGCCCTGGAGACTGAGCATCTTCCACAACAATTCCGTTGTATCCCCTGGAGAAATGGGAAACTGTTTTTCCGCCCATATGGGGCCGGCATCCATTTTTTTGACGATCTCGAAAATGGTAATCCCGGTTAAAGTATCTCCATTCTCTATGGCCCGCTGCACCGGCGCCGCGCCGCGATAAGAAGGTAACAGGGAAAAATGGACATTCACCATCCGATATGTGGGGATTTGAAATAACGACGCCGGGATGAATTTCCCATAGGCAATCACCACCCCCAACACCGGTTCCAGGGCTTTTATTTTATCAAGCAAACGTTCATCCTTCAACACTTCGGGCTGTTCCATGGGAATGTTGTTTTCCAGTGCGAAGGTTTTTACGGGAGGGATAATGGGCGTTTTGCGGTTGCGTCCACCGATAGCATCGGGTTGGGTCACGATTAATTGCAGTTGGAAATTATCCCGCAGCATCTCCAGGAAAGGGATGCATATATCCGACGTCCCGAAAAAAACCAGTTTACCGTTTACCATTCGCCAGTCTTTTGCAGTCGCTTGATCTCCTTTTTCATTAATTGTCGTCTCAAACTGGAAACGCGATCGATTCTCAATACCCCGTTTTAGTGATCTATTTCTTGTTGGATCACTCGAGCCAGGTAGCCTTCGATTTCTCGTTTCACTTCATTAC
>JAUPLE010000793.1 GCA_030837085.1 Acidobacteriota bacterium
CGCTATTACACATGGTTAAAGGTAATGCTGGGGCGGGAGGATTCGAACCTCCGTCGTGTCGGCTCCAAAAACCGATGCCTTACCGCTTGGCGACGCCCCAATTCTATTGAAATATTTTTTTCGTCCGATGGTCCTGGAAACAATTACCCTGGAGTTTGGGAAGCGAGTTTTCAATGGGTGAAGTGCAGCGCCCGGTTCCTGTTTGCCTGTGCTGCCATACAGGCCATCCATGCCATGCACGCCATACACCGCTGAACCGCTGCCGCTCATCAATACTAAATCATACGCCATTTGTTTCATGTTTGCTTTTATTGCTTCCACTTGGGGGACTAGCTTAAATGTAACTGTCTCCAGGTGATTTTCCAAAACCGTATAATTTTTGGATTTCACAAAGGTATCTATTGTACTGTTTATTGGCTTAGTTGTCAAGTTAAACTGTGAAAAAATTAATCGGGTGGATACGTTAACGGTTGGTATGACGATGTCTACCTGTTTTTCTTCAATATCTTCCAGGGGGGTTAATTTTTCACCGATGCCTTCGGCCAAAGCGGTTCCACCCACGAGGAAAAAGGGAACGTCCGCCCCGATTTTCATACCGATGTCGATCAATTCTTCCAGGGTTAAATTTAATTTGAAATGGTCGTTCAGGAACAGCAGCATAACGGCGGCATTGCTGCTGCCGCCACCTAACCCGGAACCGGGAGGAATTTGCTTCTTGACTGTTATATTGAATCCTTGCCGGATGATGTATTTTTTATAGACGGCATCGAGCGTCCGCCGGATGGTGTTTTGTTCGTTCCATTGGATGGACGTATCATCCCCGGTCAAATGTATTTCCCCGGTACTGTTTTCAGTAACCTGGAGGGTATCGAAGAGATCAATGGCCTGGAAAACGGTTTTAAGGTTGTGATAACCGTCCGGTCGTTTCCCCAGGATTTCCAGGCCCAGGTTGATTTTGGCAAAGGATTTCAATTCTATCATCGACTGATTAATGCTTAATGGTAAATCAATTGGCGCACCCAGGGATTGGCGATTTTTTCCAGGCCGATGGTAGAGGATGGCTTGGGGCCGTAATCATGGCCGGGCCAGACAATGGTTTCATCCGGCAGCGTCGTCAATTTGTCGCGGATGGCGTTCATGAATTGCCGGTGATCGGAGCCTGGTAGATCGGTGCGTCCAATGCCGCCGACAAATAGGGTGTCGCCGGTGAAAACTTGTCCTTCCGCCAGCAGGCAGATGCCGCCGGGGGTGTGCCCGGGGGTGTGAAGGAATTTCAATGTTACCTTGCCGATTTTTATTTCGTCGCCGTCTTTTACGGTGATATCCGCCGGCGGATGGGGTTCAAAACCCATACTGCGACCTATTGTTACTGCTTCCTTGGTCCTGAACAGTTTATCGTCCACTTCGTGCATGACGATTTTGGCGCCGGTAAGGGATTTGAGTTTGGCATTACCGCAGGTATGATCGGAGTGACCATGGGTATTGACAATGTATTTTAGCGTCAGGCCTTTTTGTTTTATTTTGTCGGCCAGGCGATTCTCATCTCCGCCGGGATCAATGACCAGGGCCTCTTTGGTTTCGGGGCATGAAACAATGTAACTGAATACAACCATTTGTCCTACTTTTACCTGTTCGACGTCCATAGTGACCTCCTTGTTTTTCTTTACTTGTGCTCCGCATAGGGAAACAACGCACAGGATACAGGGTATGAAGTTCAACCATTTATATTTATTTTGCATGATTCATTTTATTAAAAAAAGGAGCTGATTTCAAGCCCCCTGGCCTGGATTTGCCGTCTAAATTATAATAGCCGTAAAGGTCCTTTCGGGACACCAGTAAAGAGCGAAGGGGCGCGAAGACAATAATCAGAACAATTATTTAATCAAAAATCTTGGGAAATCCAGAAACCTTTTCTCGAAACCACCACGGATGTGTGATTTCTGGCCGCCGGAGATATTATCGGATGACGAATTTAGCGCATTGATTCGAAAAAAAAATATCTGTTACGTTTTGAAGAAAATGCGTAAGCGTGACATTTAGATATCGTTTTGGCAAAATGACTTTGTAAAAAGGAGGATTTTATGCCTGATGATTTTCTTGTCTGGCGCGAATGGGAGAAAACAATTATACAAAGCTACCCACCATCCCAAGTTGCCTACCAAAGTATTATTGCTGTTTCCCCTCATATTGCTTAATTCTTTCTTTTAAAGCACTTCCCATTACCTCATGGAACATTCCGCAAAAAACGTCATCTCTCAGCCATATAAAAAAATCCAGTGGGTAAAGGTCACCATGCAGAAAAATAACCTGCAATTGGTCTTTTGAACTTTCGAACCAACCTCGCGCCCAAATTTTGAAAGAATCAAGATCAGTGTTGGTTAGAACTTTACGGTGTAGAAAAGCTTGCCAGAGGATGTTAATATGATCTAAAGTAACAATACGACGACCAAAAGCCTCCTCATTTTTTTCTAAACTTAGAGTTTCATCGAAATACGGGCGTATCCCGGGATTGTTCCAATGTTCTATGAATTTCCAATTATGAATATATAACCCTGATATCAAATTTTGGAAGAATTTCTCTCTGCGGTCTTCCTTGCTATCTTCGCGCTGTAAGTACCATAGTAATATAGATACGCTTGATAGAATCAATGCAAGTAACTCATAGATATTCATATTTCCTCTCTTTCACCAGAAGTACTTGCGCGCCGCACAGAGAAACGACGCACAGGATACAGGGTATGAAGTTCAGCCATTTATATTTATTTTGCATACTTCATTTTATTAAAAAAGGGCCCTGATTGCAAGGGGGAAAATTTCTAAAGCCACCGTCAACAATTGCCTTCGGCGACCAGAAACCGTCCATCCGTGATGGTTTCGAGAAAAGGTTCCTGGACTTCCAAAAGCTTTTATTAATAGAAGTTTTTGGGGGTGTCGGGACCGAACCCTCCGTGAGGGCTTTTTCACAATGGGGCGGCGCCCCAACCCTCCTTGCACGGCCCAGGGTTTTCCTTCTTTGAAGACAGTGTCTCAAATCTTTGTTTTTTTTGTACGCTTTTTTGAGGTATTAGTAAAAAGGTCCTGACCCGCCGGAGGCAGCATGCTGCTGCTCCCATTTGCACGGTCCTTTGTTTTCTACATATTGGGCATCGTTTCAAATTCCAAGAGGGTGCGCGCGCGCTGTACTGCATGCACGCCGAAGGCAAATTTAGGCGGTGAATTTGCTCCAAATCGTCAAGAAAGAAGGGCTAGAAATACAAATTTAAACCCCTTGCTTATCTTTTTTATAACTTAACTTATCAAAACAGCTTCCGGAGAATAATAAATATAACCTTAATTATAACTAATATAATTTTACTTATATTTATAACGATTTTGCTTATAAATCTAATCTAATATCCATTAAAAATATAATAATATCGATATTAAATATAATTAAAATAATATTCATCTTGCAATGATTCATTCTAGGTATCACTTTAATTATAATAATTTATCTTCTAATTATAAAAAAGATTATCAAATGCATATTTATTGATTAGCAAGGCATAAAATTTTATAATAAGATTATATTTAATATTATCTTTATTATAAAAAAGACTTGACATCGGTTCCCGTTTTGATTTAATATATACCCTTAAACAAAAAATAGGAGATTCGATAAATGCGTAACATGATTAAAGCCGAAGTCGGTTCAAGATTGAGAGATGTACGCCTAACCCTTGGTTACAGCGTATCAAGAATGGCTGTGTTACTGAACCTCAACAAAATGACCTACGTGAAGAACGAAAACGGTACGCATTTTCCTGGCGCAGTCACTCTTATTAACCTGTCAACCGAATATAACGTTTCCATCGATTGGCTGTTGTGCAATCGGGGTACCATGTTCTATGGTCAGAAAGACCAGGCTAAAAAACTGCTGGCGAGTAAAGACGAAGTACAGATCGATGAGATGGTGAACCTGATGAAAAATATCCCCCTGGCATATCATTCGATGATAACCAGTTTCCTGCGCTTTAAAGTGGATAATGAGACCTACCTGGACAGGGAAATGGCCCGGCTAAAAGAAACATCCGCCGTTTGAGTAGGGGCAGACCTGCGGAGGCTGTTTCAAAACCTCTAC
>JAUPLE010000794.1 GCA_030837085.1 Acidobacteriota bacterium
GCGGTTTATGTGCGGCCTTTCCTTATTCGGAAGTATAATTTAGATCACATGATTTCCGATCGTATGCGGGTTTTGACTACGGATCTGCGGCGCCTGATCTCGGAAAAAAAAGAAACACGACTCCAATTGCGATTAAGTCCTACGGCGATGTTAGAATCCCCGCAGTTAAGAGGTCTTTTTCAGTGGCTTTAATTGAAGCAAGGGACCTTTTTGAAAAAAGGTCCCTTGACCCCCAAAAACTTTTAATAGTTAAAAGCTTTGGGAAGTCCAGAAACCTTTTCTCGAAAAGGTTTCTGGTCACCGAAGGTTATAGTTGATAAAAGTAATGCCGATACGAATATTGTTCATTTCAGATACCCATTTGGGGTTCGACCTGCCGTTCCAACCCCGCATCGAACGCCGCAGGCGCGGACCGGATTTCTTTAATAACTTCGAAATCGCCCTGGCTCCCGCCTACAACAAAGAAATAGACGCCATTATCCACGGCGGCGACCTTTTCTTTCGCAGCAAAGTTCCCCCGCACCTGGTAAAAATGGCCTTTGAACCATTAATAAAAGCAGCGGATATGGGGATCCCCGTCTACCTTGTCCCGGGAAACCACGAGCGCTCGGCCATCCCTTTCCGGCTCCTGGCAGCCCATCCTAATATCCACATCTTCGATCGACCTAAAACATTTTTACTGGAAACTCGTGGAATCACACTGGCCCTGGCCGGTTTCCCTTACGTCCGCCTTAACGTCCGCATACTTTTCCCGAAAATATTAGCGGAAACCGGCTGGCAAAACTCACTGGCCGACCTTTGTTTATTGTGTATGCATCACTGTGTGGAAGGGGCAACTTTAATCATGGGCCAACGGCTTTATACTTTCCGCGACAGTCATGATACGGTTAAACTTTCCGATATCCCCAGCAGTTTTACCGCCGTACTTTCCGGCCACATCCACCGGTTCCAGGTACTAACCCGGGACCTGCGAGGTATTCCAATCCCTGTCCCCGTGTTTTACCCCGGTTCCATCGAACGAACCTCTTTTACCGAAAAGGATGAAGCCAAAGGTTACCTCACCCTGGAAATTCAACCGGGCCCTGGGATAACTAATTGGCAGTTCCACGAACTCCCGGCCCGGCCCATGACGCAATTGGAATTACATGCAAACGGAATCGAGGCTAATGATCTTAAAATATGGCTCAAAAAAGCACTGGAACCACTACTGCCGGACAGTGTGGTAAAAATTACTATCCACGGTAGGCTGCCCAATGATTCTTTGAAAGTACTAAGCGCAGAATCGCTGCGGTCGCTGACGCCCCCTACCATGAATCTCACCGTCACACTGCCCGATTACAGGAAAGGACGCCGGGAACCTACTAATGTTTCTTGAACTCTTCCAGCAATTTCCCGGCGTCATGTTTATGCATCTGGGTCTCCGGCGCCCAGCGGGGGTCGGGCTCCATGGCCAGTAAATCTTCAAGAGTTTTGATAGCCAGGGCTTTCTCCTTCATTTCCCAATAGTTTTCCGCCATGTACAGCAGGTTTAACGTATTGGTGGAGCACATTTTCCTTGCTTTTTCATAAAATTCCCTGGCTTTATTATTACTGCCGCCGAATAGCCCCGGCACCTTGGCAAACACCCTCCCCAACACCACATAAGCCCCGGCGCCTTCATACGTATCATTTATTTCAATGACTTTATACATCTCCTTTTTGGTGGGCCGCACCAGGAACAGGGCTTTTAACACGCCCTTCACCTCGCCGTACTTGGTGTAAATCACTCCCAGCCACAAATGCCCCTCCACTCCGCCAGGATTAACTGCTACGGCCTGTTTGGCAAATTTAATGGCTTCGTTGACAATGGGCTCCCTTCGTTCAATCCTATCGTTCTTTAAAACTTCCAAAATGTAAAAAGCTGTCCTGACCGCTTTCCAGAGCGCCTCGTATTCGTTGGGATTCACTTTCAATACCTCTTTGTATTTCTCATACGCATGGTAAGCTTTGTTTAAATCTCCCCTTTCCTGGTACAGTTGGTCGGCGGCCAAAATTAATTCAACGGTATCCGAAGAAGCGGAATTTAGATATATAACTGAAAAAAACAAGGCGATACACAGCATCATAATGGAAAATCTTTTTATCATGGATACTCCTTGAGTTGTTTAAAAATTAGATTGAATATTACCAGGTTTTAAAGAAAATTACAAGAGCCATGGAAATCTTGAATTTATTAGCCCAAACTCTTGCCAGATATGCAAAATTTTGTTAAACTTTAATGTTGCCCTTAAACTTAGACGAAAACCAGGATAAATAGAAAATCATGACCTTTAAAGAGAAACTGTTTCAACTGCATGAAAAAATGAAACGCACTGGACCCAGCGGCGCAGAGGAATATCAAAGAATGATCCGCTACGGCGCCTTGGGTGAATTGGAAGAAAACTATTTCCTTTACCTTTACAGGGATATCTATCGAAATTCCGCCTATTACGGCGCGATTATTTTCTTAAATAAACCGGATGAACTGGAAAACCCGGTTTCCATCCATTGCATTGAGCAGGACGGAGTGGAACAAACCCGCAACATTTATATCCGCGCCGCGCTTTTCTTCCTGGTAAATGAACATCGCAATACCATGGAAGTGGGCGTCAGCGGAAGTTTAACCGAAGTGTTCAACCGGGCCAAAGAAAAAATAAACAACTATATCGAACATATCCCGGCGCCCAAAGCAGCACTGGAAAAATTCAATTTCGACGTCTCCAACCAGGAGGTTCTTTTCAACGAAATCCAATTGAAGGACTTTGCCCGGAAATTCGAAACCCGCACCTTAAAAGAGCAACTGGCTAAATTACAGGAGACCCCCGGAGCTGAACCAACTACGCCGGTAAACGGGGAGAAAACCATCGCCCGCCTGGGTTTGATCCTGAAAGTGGACGTCAGCGAGATGGGGGAAAGTAAAAAAATCCTGTTCCAACCGGCGGTGATTCCACTCAAACAAAACGGCCAATATGGCAACCCCAGGAAACTCATGCCCACCGAACTCGCTAAATACGAAATAACGGATTTTTCTCCCCTGGTGAAGCGCTGCCTCGATCACCTGGCCACCCTGGCGCATCCCCTTTTCAATGATTCTTTAAAAATCAAAATTATCAACCAGCTTTACTTCACGCAACTGATGGAAGAGATGTTTGCCCTTCCCGAAGAATCCCGGTTTTGCCAGGCCGATAACTTCAAAAAAACCTTTTCCCCGTTAAAAACCATAAAATTCACCGCTGCCAGGGTGCGTTTTGCCCCTTCCCTGGCCAAGGAAACCGTATTCAAAATCCGCCTAAAATTAACTACCACCGCACCCGCGGATGCAGAAGCAGGAGCGTTCGAAGTAGACACCGGCGACGATTATATCGTCCAGGTAACCCGCAGCGAACAGGACGCAACCCCTAGAATTTCCATTTTCTTTACCTCCCCGGAGGACGAACATTACCTGGCTGTCCCGGAAGATACTGTTGTTTCCAATTTCTATGGCCTCTTTAAATTCCTTGAGTCCGGCCAGGAGTTTCTCCTTCATGATTTCGAGGACATCCTCGCCGCTTTGAAAGCCACAGAATCCGAACACCTGCGCATCGATACCCAATTATTGAAAAAATATACCCTGCAACTGCGGCCAGCGCCGGTGCTGAAAATCTTTCCCCCGGATATGGAAAGAGGAAAATATCAACACCTGGTAGTGGACTTTGATTATCGACGGGAAATAAAAAAGTTCCTGGCTCAACACCCGGATAAAGAGGTTATCCGTTATGAAAGAGATACGGAATACGAGAATAAATGCCTGCAATTATTAAAAGCGGATCCGCTGCTGAAACAAGAGATGGATTATGATCCCGAAGATAAGTCCGTTTGTTATTATTACTATTTTAAAGAGGTGAACTACCTGGATTGGGTCATAGAAAAAGGTAAATATTACCTCGATAAAGGTTTCCGGGTATACATGACCGAATGGAAGCGCTATATCAGCGCTGCCGGCAGCAGCATCCGGATTTCCCTCAACGCCGATATCGACTGGCTCGAATTTAAACCCATGGTCCACGATGCGGTAACGGATCAAAGTTTTCTTATCGATGCCATCGACCTGGAAAAAAGAGCGGTTACCGACACAAACGGCAAACTCCATTTGCTGACCAAAGCAGAAATCGATAAACTAATTGCTATCCAGGAATACGGCGAGCAGCACGGGAATGTATTCCGGGTGCCTTCCAGGAATCATATCCTGGTCCGGGAACTCTACGATAAACGCATGGAAGATATCCCGGAACTCAGGGAACTACTGAACTCCCATAAAAAACTGGATGAGTTCCGGGAAATCGAAGATTACCCACTGGCCACCAGGTTTAACGGCCAGTTGAGGGGCTATCAGAGAGAAGGCTTTAAGTGGCTCCATTTCTTGCGGGATTATGGCTTCTCCGGCTGCCTGGCGGATGATATGGGGTTGGGAAAAACAGTCCAAACACTGGCGCTGCTGCAAACATTAAAAGATAACAAGCTGCTGAAAACGTCGCTATTGGTGGCGCCGGTCTCTGCCATTCCCAACTGGGAAATGGAAATCGATAAATTTACCCCGGCTTTGACTTTTTACACCCACCTCGGCGTTAAAAGAGAAAAGGATACCGAGGAATGGGAAGACGC
>JAUPLE010000011.1 GCA_030837085.1 Acidobacteriota bacterium
ATTAATCCCCCCGGAAGCAAAAAAAGAACCGGGCATCGAAGGATTTAAAATCGAATGGGGAATAAATTCGCCTGACACCTAAATACATTACAAAAAAATCCTGCGTCCCCCATGGTAATTTGCCGGACTTACAGGCGGAAGCTTTTCGCAATACTCTCCAAACTCGATTTTTCCCGGGAAAAGAACCACAAATCGCGGCGGCTTTCATTTTTTCACTCAAAAAGATCGCCAATAAGCGACGGCGACGACTTTTTTTGGTTAAACACCCCATAAATAGCCACCGGGAACACTTTTTTCTTGAAAAAGTCCGCCGCGGTGTGAAATATTCCATTTTTCAGCACTCGAAATCACTTCCAGTGACACTGGAGGTATCATTCGCGGCGGATAAATATCAGCCGTCTGACGGGACGCAATTTATTGTCAAATAGCGTGTAAGCCGTCAGAATTGCTCGAATGTTTTGTAGAATTTTGCCCGGCAATTCGCTTTTTCCAGGACGTTCACGGCAAATCGGAACAAAATATAGCCCCCCGGCGACTCGTATGTTTCCTTTTACTTCTTTTTGTGGTAAACTTTCCTCCAGGCGTCTAATAAGTAAACGCCGGTCAGATGTCGGATGTCAGATGTCAAAATGTCGGATTGCGCATGATTAAACGTATTAAAGGTATATGGGAATTTAAATACCTGATCTATAACCTGGTGCTCAGAGACCTGAAAGTGAAATACAAAGGGACTACCCTGGGTTTCCTCTGGTCCCTGCTCAACCCCCTGCTCATGCTGGCGGTATATACCGTCGTCTTTAAATATCTTATCGGCCCGAGGGTGGAAAACTTTACGATTTTCCTTTTCAGCGCACTCCTGCCCTGGACCTTCCTGAGCTCCGCCGTCGCCATGGGCGCCGGTTCCATTACGGATAACGGCAACCTGGTCAAAAAGGTCTACTTCCCCAGGGAAGTCCTACCCCTCTCAGTGGTACTGGTGAATTTGTTTCACTTCTTTCTTACTTTCCTGGTGCTGATCCCTGCCCTACTCTTCTTTCACATTCAACCGGGCTTTGCTTTCCTTTTCCTGGTAGTAATTATCTTCTTTCAAACCCTCTTTGTCCTGGGCATCACGCTGATTTTCGCCGCCCTGAATGTGTATTACCGGGATATTAAGCATTTACTGGAGGTACTCTTACAACTGTGGTTCTGGGTGACGCCGATCATCTGGCCGATTGCGATTTTCCCGGAAAAATACCAGGACCTGCTTTATTTGAACCCTTTTACGGTTTTTGTAACGGCTTACCGCGACGTGATTTTGAAGAATCGCATTCCTGGACTTCTCACTATTGCCGGCGTAATGATGCTGGGCATCCTGTTGTTCCTGCTGGGCGGCCTGATTTTTCATAAAAAACAACGGCGCTTTGCCGAAGAGATATAAACGATGAATACGACCTTGAATGCAATCGAAATTAAAAATCTTTCCAAGAAGTTCAAAGCGTATCACCATAGGGAATCAAACCTGAAATATGTTTTCCTGAACCTTCTCAAAGGCAAACGTAAAAAGCTTTCTTCGGAATTCTGGGCGCTGAAGAATATCGACCTGGATATTGAAAAGGGCCAGACCGTGGGTTTTATCGGCTGCAACGGTTCCGGCAAAAGCACCTTGCTAAAATTGATCTCGCGGATCCTTTACCCGGACGGGGGCGACATCGACGCCCACGGTAAGATTTCGACGCTGATCGAACTGGGTTCGGGTTTCCACCCAGACCTGACCGGCAGGGAAAACGTCTATATCAACGCCTCGATCCTGGGTTTCTCCCGGGCGGAGGTGACGAAGAAATTCCAGGCGATCGTGGATTTTTCGGGGTTGGAGGATTTTATCGATAACCCGGTGAAAACGTACTCGTCGGGTATGTATGTGCGCCTGGGATTTTCAGTAGCGATTAATATTGACCCGGATATCCTGCTGGTGGACGAGGTGTTGGCCGTGGGGGACGAAAACTTCCAGAAGAAATGTATCAAAAAGATCATGGATTTTAAAAAAGAAGGTAAGACGATTATTTTTGTCTCTCATGATCTTAAAACGGTGGAAGAACTGTGCGACCAGGTGGTATTATTGCATAACGGCAAACTGGTAAAGCAGGGCAAACCGGTGGAGGTGATTTCCGAATATCACCGGCTGTTGATAGGCGCCAGTCAACTGCAAGTGCGAAAGGAAGACCCCCGGCAAGGAGAAAGCGCGCCGAAAGACCGCACTACCTGGAAAAACCGCTGGGGCAGCAAGGAAGTGGAAATCACGGGGGTGCAATTCCTGGACTTGCAGGATAATGTAATGGAGTTTGCTAAGACAGGCCAACCGCTGCGCGTCCGGATCGCTTACGACGCCCATAAGGAAATTGAAAACCCGGTTTTCGGCGTCGCGATTTACAGCGACACGGGCGTTCATGTTACGGGGCCCAATACGCGGAAACATAATTTCCCGATCGCTAGTCTCAAGGGGCAAGGGTACGTGGAATATGAAATGGAATCGGTGCCGCTGCTGCCGGGAAGTTACCTTTTCTCCGCCGCGATTTACGATTACCAGGGGCTGCAAGCGTACGACCACTGGGAACAATACTGGAGATTCCATGTGATCGAGTCGCCGGAAATGTCTGAACGTCTGGGATTGATTGCTATTCCCGCAAAATGGCGTATGGGGAAATCGGAAGGTAAGAAGTTGAGAAGGTAAGAAGAAAATAAAAATGATAAAGCGGATGATGTCATTAATAAAGGCATTGTATTATCGTTGGCTGGATTTTTGGTATTGGAAGCGGGTGAAAAGGAATGCGCTGACGGCGGTGGAAATTTCTGCAATGGAGAGGGAGATTGAATCATTTGGGTACAAGCCGTTGGTTAGTGTGGTGATGACGGTATATAATATTGACCGGGAGTGGTTGGAGCGGGCCATTGAATCGGTGTTGGCGCAGGTGTATGGGAATTGGGAGTTATGTGTCGTGGATGATGCGTCGCCGAAGCCGCATGTAAAAGAGATTTTACGGAAGTATGCGGGTTTGGATAAACGGGTAAAAGTGAAATTCTTAGAAGGGAACCTGGGGATGTCGGGGGCGTCGAATGAGGCGTTAGGTTTGTCTTCGGGGGAGTATGTGGCTTTCCTGGATCATGATGATGAATTGAGTCGGGATAGTTTGTATGAGGTGGTGAAGTTATTGAGCCGGGAGTCGGGTGTGGGAGTTATTTTTTCGGATGAGGATAAGTTGACGTTGGATGGGAAGCGTTTGCGTCCGGTGTATAAGCCGGGATGGGACCCGGAATTGTTTTTGACGTACAATTACCTATGTCATCTGGTAGTATGTCGGCGTGATTTAGTATTGAAAGTTGGGGGTTTTCGCAAAGGATTTGAGGGTGCGCAGGATTATGATTTATTGTTACAGGTTATAGAGGTAACGGACAGGGTTATTCATATCCCGAAGGTATTGTATCATTGGCGGATGGCGCCTGGGTCGGCGGCGTTTGTGGTGGATGCGAAGAAGGAAGCGTTTGAGAAGTCGAAGCAGGCGTTACGGGATGCGATGGAGCGGCGGGGGATTGCCGCGGAGGTTATCGATGGTAAGAGAATTGGTACGTTTAAAGTGGTTCCAAAATAAAAATTTTTGGAAGTCCAGAAACCTTTTTATAAAAAGGTTTCTGGCCGCCGGAGGCAATATTATCGGGCTGCAGGGTTGGTGGAGGCGGCGGCAAGTTATTCGCAACGAAGTAATGAAAACGATTTACCGGGATTTTTTCAACCATCATGAAGAGAAGAAGACCTTAATGTTGCATCGGGGGGACCTTTATGCGCCGGGTCCGCCGGTTACGGCGCCTTCGGGTGAGATATTGGCAATAATTGAAACCTATGCGGGGAAGAGTATATTGGATATTGGTTGTGGGCACGGGGTGTATGGCCGGGAGCTAATTAAAAAAGGGTATGAGTATACGGGTATTGAAGCGAATGAGGAGTATGCGGCGGAAGCGGCGAAGTATGTCACGGCGTTTCACATGAGGGCGGAGAAGTTGGAATTCCCGGACAAGAGTTTTGATACGGTTATTATGTTGGAGGTATTGGAGCATTTGGACGACCCTTATGGGGCGTTGGCGGAGGTTGTGCGGGTAACACGGAAAAATTTGATCGTATCGGTTCCTAATTTGGGTCCGATGACGGATTGCGTGGAGCATAATCTTGTGATGCATCATTTTATGGATGGGACGCATGTTAATTTTTTCACGGGGGGGATGTTGGAGCGGTTTTTAAGGAATTATTTTCCTTATGTGACGGTGTCGGAGTTCGGGCAGTTTTTTAATTTATCGGGGAGCAAGTTGTATTATCATTTAGCCGGTATCGGCTCATTTGAAAGCATCGAGGAAAAGGGTAGATAAGAGACAACAATGAAGATATTACATGTGGTGCATGCGTATGAGCCGGCGCTTGGGGGGACGGAGTTCCTGGTGAAGCAGGTTTCCGAGTATTTGGCCAATGACGCTAAAGAAGATGTAACGGTGTTTACGACGTTTGCGTACAACACGGCATTGTTTACTAACCCGCATGCGCCGAGCTTGCCGGTGGAGAGAGCGGAAGAGACATTGAATGGGGTTAAGGTCAGGCGTTTCCCGGTGCGGAACCGATGGGGGCGGCTTTTGTATTATCTCCAGTACATTTTTTACCGGCTGCGGTTGTGGGGGAATGGGACGCTGCGTATGCTTTTTTATGGGCCGATTTCGCCATTAATGAAAAAGGCAATAAAGGAGAGCGATGCGGATATCATTGCGGCGGCGCCGTTTCCGTTGAACCATACCAATTATGTTTTCAAGAACCGGGGCAAGAAGCCGGTGGTGTTGATTGGGTGTATTCATACGGCGGACCGGCATGGTTTTACCAATCCCAGGATCGTTAAAAACATCAAGCGGGCCGCGGGTTATGTTGCCCTGACGCGGCATGAGAAGGATTACCTGGCGCAGCGCTGGGGTATTGATGAGAAAAAGATACGGGTCATTGGCGTGGGGTTGAGCGCTGCTGAAGAATCGGTAACGGTCGAAAGGAAGGGTATCCGGCAGGAATTGGGTATCGCGGACGACGCGCCGGTGATTGCCTTTGTAGGTCAGCATGGACTGCACAAGGGTATTGAAACGCTCCTTTTAGCTATGCCCATGGTGTGGGAATATTTCCCTGGGGCGCGTGTGATTATTGCCGGGGGGACATCGCCTTTCAGCAGCCTTTTCAAAGAGTTAGCCGGTTTCATTGAATCCAAACCCGGCGCTGCCCGCGTGTTTTTCCTTGAGAATATCGATGAAGCGATGAAGGATGATATCCTGGCGGGCTGTGATATTTTTACGACGCCTTCCGGTTTCGAGTCCTTCGGCATTACCATCCTGGAGGCCTGGAGACATAGGAAACCGGTGGTGGCCTGCCGTATCCATGCCACCATGAGCTTGATCGAAGAATATGAGACCGGGCTGTTGGTGGATTATAAGAACCCCCTGGAGTTGGCGGAGGCGGTGAAAGAATTAATTGCGGACCCTGGATTGCGAAAAAAGCTGGGCGATAAGGGATTTGAGAAATTGACGAAGAATTATTCCCGCCGGGTAGTGGGGAAGCAGTATCATGACTTTTACCGGGAGGTTTTGAGCCGTGAAGGGTAACGATTATTATTCCTGGTCGGACGATTGGCGGTTGGAAACCATCGAGAGACCGCTTGCCGGGGCCGAAGTAACGGAGTATTTCCTGGAAAATGCCGGGGGCGGCAAGATTGTCCTTGATAAGCCGGTATACGATGTTTTAAAGTTCTTGTCCAGCACTGAAGGGAATACTTTCGCGGAAATCGACCGGCATAAAATGGTTTCTTCCGGTTTATTGGAAATTCTTTTAAAGGTTTTTGCCCGGGTGGGTGTGCTAACGAATAAAGAGGATAAACAGGCAGAGTCAGGGGAAGCGGAAAAAAAGGAAATAAATGAAAAGAGTCCGTTGATATCTGTCGTTATTGTTAATTACAATGGCGACAGGCATTTTCCGGACTTGCTGGATTCGTTGAAACGGCAGAGTTATAACCGGCATGAAATCATTATCATTGACAATCATTCCACTGATCATTCCTGTCAATGGGTGAAGGCAAATTATCCTGG
>JAUPLE010000795.1 GCA_030837085.1 Acidobacteriota bacterium
AAGCACAGTTTTAACCACCGGGCCGGTTTTGCTGGAATAACCTGGTTATAATATCCACCACTTACAGGTATGGTAAATGGGTAACAATTGGGAACAAAACCCCACCAGCTTGGCTCAGGACTGGGGTCATTTTCAAATACCAGGCCGATCGCTGCACCACCGGCGATTTCCTGGGGACTATAGGCTGGAAGAATATTTTGGGCATACCAATTTTCGAAAGGAAACTTTTTATTAAAGATAGAAGCAACATCGATATAAAAGAATTGAAATTCTCCCTGGAGGATACGGGTAGAGATTTCACCAGGTGGGTCGGAAGTTACTTTTGAAAATCCCTCGGCATAAAAAAGTTCAGGGGTTAGCCTATATGACATCTCGGCATAATGAGTTATCGTGTATGCATGCTCTGGTATGCCACTGTCATAATAATGAGCCATACAATAACCTATTAAACCATCTATTATAGGAACTGAACCGATAATCTCTCCTCTCTCCGAAGGCCATACAGATATGGACTTTTCACCCCATCCGCCGGTGCGCTTTTCCGAACGTGACCCATATGCTTTTCCAGACCTGGTTAGAATCGGTCCCATATTTATGTCGGTCCTGTCAAATGTAAAGGTAAGCGATTTTTTTTCATTGGCTTTAAGTGTAAGAACTTGTTCTTTTGTCATCCCGTTAAATTTCACTTTGATCGTATGAACCCCGGAGGAAATAGCTGTCGCCTGGTTGTGGGTTTCGGCATCTTTAGCGCCGTAAGCGATTAAATTGTCGTTGTCGTATACCTGGACACAGTTGGTGGGCATTCCTTCGATACTGGCGATTTCGATCCCTTCCGGGTTATGGGTGTGGACAATAATATATGATTTTTGCGCCTGCGCCTGGGACTGCGAATCGAAAAAAAGCAGCCAGGATAATCCCAAAATCATCAGGATAACGATTTTAAAGAATTTCTCATTTCTTTGTTGATAGGAAAATTGTTTCTTAATCATAATTATTATTGTAAGACAACGATTTTTTTATTTCAAGGGGAAGCACCATCCTAAATTCACCGCCCAATTACGGCAGCCAGAAACCGTCCATCCGTGATGGTTTCTAGAAAAGGTTCCTGACTTCCAAAAACTTTTGATTAAAGGTTTTTTCTTCCAATTGCTTTTCCAGGGTATCGATGGCCTCTTTTAAACGCAATTTTAATGCCGCTTCATCTTCCTTTGACCCGGGCACGGGAATCAAAATAGGTTTCCCATAGGCATAGGTAATAACACCGAAAGGTAAAGGTATCTTGAACCTGTCCCAGGACTTTTCAAGAATTTTCACCCTATCGGCATGCCAGGCAATGGGCACAACCACGGAACCGCTCTTTTGGGCCAATCGGATGACCCCGTCTTTTATTTCCCTTGCCGGCCCTTTGGGACCGTCCGCGGTAATCAGTACCTCTGATTTTTCCTCTTTGATGGAATTTAAAAGTTTTATAAACGCCTTTGCCCCCCCACGGGAAGAAGATCCACGCACGGGATTCATTCCGAATTCAACGGCAATCTGCGCCACGATCTCCCCATCTTCGGAAAGGGAAATCAAAGGCCGCGCACCGGTGTCCATGAACCGGTATATGGTTACGAAAATATGCCGGTGCCAGTAAACATATATAATTGGGAGTTTTTGTTCCCTGAGTTTTTCCACTTCTTCATAACCTACGATTTTGAGTTTGCAGGTTTTAACGATGCCAATGATTAGCAGTTTGGCCGCCTTGCGAATCAAGAAATATTTAATCTTCTTCGGAAATGCCATATTCTTTTATTTTATCCAGCAGGGTCTTGTAACTGACTTCCAATATTTCCGCGGCCCGGGTCCGGTTAAATCCCACTTCTTTCAACGTACGCTCAATTTTAATTTTTTCAACTTCCCTTACCGCACGCGCGGTTACCTGTTTAAGGGGACCGTTGAAATTAAAACTTTCCACCAAAGGGAACGGTTTTTCCGGCAAAACAATATCATTTTCGCCGATGATTTTGCCGCTGCATAAGATAATAGCCCTTTCAATCGTATTAAGTAGTTCCCGGATATTGCCCGGCCATTGGTAATGGTACAATTTTTCCCTGGCTTTGTCCGAAAGAGAGATAGCGCCTTTGTTCATTTCAAGAGAGAATTTTTTGACAAAGTATTCGGCCAGGAGAATGATATCTTCTTTTCGATCTCTCAACGGGGGCAGCCGGAGCGGGAAAACATTGATGCGGAAATAAAGGTCCTGGCGAAACCGGCCGTCTTTTACCGCGCCTTCGAGATCGATATTGGTGGCAAAAATAAAGCGGACATCCAATACTATTTCCTGGTGGCTGCCGATGCGGCTGACTTTTTTTTCTTCGATGACGCGCAAAATTTTTCCCTGGAGATTATGGGGCAGGTCGCCGATCTCATCCAGGAGGAAAGTACCGCCCTGGGCCAGTTCCAATTTGCCTATCTGGCGCAGATGCGCGTCAGTATAGGAACCCCGCTCATGTCCGAATAATTCGTTCTCCAGCAAGTTCTCCGGGATGGAAGCGGAATTAATGGCAATAAACGGCTGCTCACGCCGGGGGCTGAGATTATGAATGGCCCGGGCAAAAAGTTCTTTGCCGGTCCCGCTGTCGCCCAACAGCAGGACAGGTGTATCGGTGCCGGCCACTTGTTTCAATTTTTCAGCTTCCCTTAAAATGCCGCTGCTTTTGCCGATGATTACAGATTTCGCCGCCTGCGAAGCGTAAATCTCTTTGAAAACAATGTTTTCCCTGAGAATGCGGGTGGATTCAAGGGCTTTTTCAACGATGAGGAACAAATAATCGGGGTCCACGGGTTTGGAGACGAAATCGTACGCGCCTTCTTTGATGGCTTCGACAGCCAGCTCGATGGAACCGAATGCAGTCAGGATGATGAAAGGGATGTTGAAGTGCTTTATTTTTTTTAAGAAAGCAATGCCGTCGATATCGGGTAATTGCAGGTCGGAGATGATAAGATGGAAGTATTCGGATTTCAGCAGCAGCATGGCGCAGGAAACGTTTTCCGCGGATTTTACGTCATAGCCTTTTTCGTGCAGGATATTGACCAGCATTTCCCGCATGGCTTTATTATCTTCGACAACCAGTAGCTTGTTCATGTTAAAATTTATGTTGGATTAAGTTCCTGTAGCTTGAAGTAGAGATCAGGTCTTTCACGATAACATCGAAATAGTACTTACCTTTTTGAGGGGGCGAATAAGGAACGGTTAAATCCAGCGTATCTTTTTTCAAAAGTTCCTCTTTCGATAAGACCAGGTCCCGGGTCTCTTCCTTTTTATCGATCTTCTTATAATCGTAATACACATAAATCAAAATATTGAATTTAGCCTTCATATTGGCGCCGTCCTCATCGAAGGTAATATCTTTCACCGGGATGCTTATGGTAATTTCATTGTTTTCATAGCCTGCTTTGAATTTCAATCTTTGGGTAGCCTGTTTATTGTCGAAAATAGTAAATTTTTCACTTTCAATAGCCGACAGCAGTTCTGGGGCCCAGAAGGTCAGTCGAAAGGTTCCGAATCCGTTATCGATAAACTCCAATGCCAGGAGGTGCCGGTTATATATCCATGTTTCCGCCCGCACCCTCATGGCCATACCAAAAGAATCGTACACGGTTCGTTCGTGGACATCGCGGGTATCCGGCGGTCCCAGGTACAGGTATACCTTGCCGCGGTCCGAATTCCAACCTCGTCATTTAGAGGTGCTCTCTTTGAACCAGCGGTTGATAAACTCGACCC
>JAUPLE010000796.1 GCA_030837085.1 Acidobacteriota bacterium
CTTCTAATCGATAATGTTTAACAACTTCAAACAACTCATTGGGCTTGAATTCGATGGCCCAGGTCAAATCCCCTGCGTTGGTCATCATGGTGTAGGGTAGAATGTCATTAACTTTGAGGGATCTGTCAAACACCTGCAAGATGGGGGTATCCCAGAATAGAGGGTCCAGGGTAAAGGGATTGATCAGACCGTAATCCATGTGAAATATCTCGGCCAGTTCTTCATTTGCCAGTTTATTGACTTCTTGTCTGGCACGCAGTGTTTTTTTTATTTTATCGTGGTCCAATTCCTGGTGCCCTTTGCAGTGAAGAACCACGTATTGTTCATTGCCACCGGCATTGATGAATTTGCCGAAAAATGATTTTAATTCATGCTCCAGGGGGATACCCGTGTGCCCCAAGCGGTTTCTTTTGTTGGCCGCCTCCCTGCATCCCAGGGCCTTTACATTGCGGCTGAGATTGAACCAGAGGTTATTGGTGGTGAAAAAATCAATTATCTTTTTTACCCCGTCGGGGAAATCGGTTTCTCCTGAGGCTAGCAGATGATAAAAATCCGAATAATCTCTTTTCATTTATAATTGCCTTTTCAAGAAAACAGTATATGTTGTCTCATGATCGGAATCATCTCAACAAATTAAATGGTTTCCTTTTTGAAAACAGTCAATTCAACGGAATCCCAGGTAAAAAATCCTTCCGAAGCCATGACCACGGTAAATGATGAGCGTTTTTCCAATAACCTCCTGGCTTTTTCCGTAATATCAAAGAATAAAATGGTAGGGGTATCATTGGGAATTCGGCTGAAAGTACCAAGGAATTTATCACCGGCTTCATCCAATGTCTCATTACTTTCGATATTGATGAATAACTTTATATCCACATAAGTTTTTTCGCTTTTCTTTTGTATTTTCCCGTTCCTGAACCGCAGCATGATGCGATCGATTTGGTCGGCAGTTTCCCAGTTACCCTCAATATCGGCAGCGGGTATTCGTACACGGTTATTTTCTGTGTCCACCTGGTTTTCTTTTGATTTAAATTCAGTGGTATAGATGCTCAAGCTTTGCTCGCCTGCAATGTTTTGTTGTACCTTCAATGCCACTTCGTGGGGGGTCATGTCTTCATCGCCCAACAGTAACATTAACTTGGTCAATGCGGCTTCCGGTGTGATATCTACCCCGCTCACCACGCCGACATCCAGGAGCAGGGCGCTGGTTTCGTACATTCCCAATTCAACCTTGCCGCCGCCGCACTGAGTAACATCAAGAACAACCACTCCCCGATCCGTTACTTCTTTAATGTACTGCATGACTTCGGTTTTTGTAGGGATGTTTCCCGCGCCGTAAGCCATCAACACAACACCCTTCAATTTTTCATCAGACAGTATATTTTTAAGGATATCGCCATCCTGGATGCCGGGAAAAAAGTTGATGGCCACCACATTCTTTTCCATCCGGGTTTGGGTTGTAAATGTTTTGCCCTGCGGTAATTTCAATATCAGACGTTCATCCACTGAAATGCTCTCTCCTGCAGCCCCCAGGGGCGAGTAATTGGGGCTCTGGTAGGCTTCGAAACCTGACGCATTGATTTTTCGGCAGCGGTTGCCCCGGAGCAGTTTCCCTCCAAAATAAATACATACTTCGGGGATCACGGGGATTTTAGAATACTTGGGGTTGGCGATTTGTAAAGCCGTGATCATATTCTGAAACCCGTCGTTTCTTACATTAAACAAGAATGCCAATTGGGCGCCGGTAATTATCACCGGCTTGGCCAGATTTTTCAACATAAAACTCAAGGCGGAAGCAGTATAGACCATGGTATCGGTGCCATGGAGGATAACGAATCCCTCATAGTCGTTATAGTTTTTCTTGATAACATCCGCCATTTCTTTCCATTCTTTGGGGCCTATATTACAGGAATCCAGGGGTTGGGTGCTGTAGGCGTCTACTTTAAAATGCAGGTAGTCCTCTGCCAATTGGGGCGTTAATTCCTTGAATTTTTCCCAGGACACCACCACCTGGGGGCTGTCCGGATCATTGGGATCTTTCGGCATACTGCCGATGGTCCCGCCCGTATAGATAATAAATACGCCTTTGTTATCCACTTCTTTTTTATTCATGGTAATTTCTCCTATATTATAATTAAGATATTTAAAGAAAAAATCTTAGGTTGTCTCATTTCGGCTTCCTATAAAATTATCATACTAATAAACGGGAAATAAATCAAGTCTTCACAACAATGATCTACACTTTTTCTCACGTAGATTACCTAGAAGATTCGCCCAATACTTTAATTTTATCAACCTCACCGACGTAACTATGGGCCATCAACTTTCTGATCTCTTCCAATTTGTATTGTTCTTTTAGATCGCCATTCTTAATATCCTTTTCTATTTGAGGCAGCAGCCACATCAATTTGGTCAGGGCGGCCGAACTAGTCATATTGCCGGCGGATATAACTCCTAGCTGAAGGGGTTCGGTTGCAGGAATATATTTATCGGTGAACTCCGGGTTGATGGGATACCGGGAGGTAATGATCACGGGAATTTGATGCTCTTTGATGGCTTTACCGATGACCGGCAGCAGATTGTATTTGCTTTTAAGCGTGGGCAGGTTCCCAATGCCCAGGCTTTCAATGATAATTCCTTTGATATTGCCGGATTCGATCAACATATCCAACCAGGCAGGGTCAAACCCGGGATATTGACCGATTTGCAGCACACGGTCGTCAAATTCGTTTTTACATTCTACTCTTTTCGTTTCATCGATCCACAGGCTATCTTTTTGAATCTCAATTTCTTCAGTAATAATGGCCAGTGGCTTGAACGAGGGTGAATGAAATCACCGGTAAAGGTAATCATTATACTTCTGCGCCCTGACGGCCCGGTAAACTTCATCGCCGAAACTGATCACCACTTCCGGTATGTTTTCCGAAGCGATTTTGCATGCACGTGCAAGATTGACCATGGCGTCGCCGTAGCGGACATAATATGGGGTCTGGGAGCCCACAAAAACCACCGGGTTTTTAATGCCTGGGCCAAGGGCAAAAGCAACGGCAGAGGCTGTATACGTCATGGTATCCGTACCGTGAATAATAACAAATCCATCGTACCCGTCGTTTCTCCTGTCGAAAATATCCCTGGCAATTTGCGTCCAATCCGCCGGGAATATATTGGCGCCGTCTTTGGGTTTGGATGGAACGTAATTGATATCGGCAATGACTTTTAATCCAGGGTATACGTCGAAAAATTCCTCTTCATTTTGGGGGGGAACAATTTTATTATCGTGTTCCACCATACCCAGGGTGCCCCCGGCATTGATGAGGCAAATGTTAGGCTTATCTTTAGTCGCATAAGAAGGGATAAACATAGGTGCATACCAGTCACGGGTCCCCATGCCGCTCTCGGTTCGTTTGCACCATTTCTCATCGAATATCCGCCGGAATATGGGAGACCTCACTTCCAGAAATCGGTTGTCCACCAATTTTGTCAGGCCGGTAGTATACAAAATGGCCAAAACTTTTTCAGGAATGTCGGTTAAATTCACTGGTCCTTTTAGCATTTTTTTATATACTTCCAGCACCGTAACTGCATATCGTTCCCTGGCCACGATAAAATCCCGCGGGGCTTTGAAAATAGCTAAGCCCAATAGGGGATTCATGGCATTTTGTACCATTTCATTGATCAATGGTGATATTTCTGACGTGTTTTTCCCTTCTATCTCATTGAAGCGGTGCATCAAATAAGAGGTCAGGAAAGGATGGCCCCCGGTCTGTGTTAATATTTCTTTCCCTACATCGAAACGTATTCCTTGATTATTGATTTTCAGACCTTCAATCCATTGTTTTACTGTTTCTTCATTGCAGTCAAAATCAGGTAAAGGGAAATGGGCACCGATTTTAAAGGATGACGTAATCGTATCTTTTAGAAGGAGAGAGGGGTGGGCAATGGCTGAAAGTATAAAGGATATCCCCAGTTTGTGTCTTTCATCGAAGAGTTTTTGAATAGCCTTGAAAAAATCATCGGTAAAATAGCCCCATTCTTCAAACCTGTCCATTTCATCAAAGACCACCACCATGGGTTCTTTTACCTTTTCCCTGATAAAATTTTTAAAAAAGTCGATGAACTGAACCGTAAGTGATGTTCTGGGTGGGATAGACTCCCACCACTCGTTGAAATCCGATTCAATCAATTTCAA
>JAUPLE010000797.1 GCA_030837085.1 Acidobacteriota bacterium
CGCCTGTACCGGGCTTGATAAATCAAGCCCCTACGGCCTGAAGAATCGAATTGTTAATCGTCAATTGTTAATGGTTAATTGTTAATTGAAACGGGCAACGCCACCCTTCGGGCCACTAAAAAAAGGTTGCATTTTGAACTTTTTTATTGTATTATAATATATGTTTCAGCGGAGGATAAATATGAGCATCGGCATTCGAGTTTCAGATCAATTAATAAAAGAAGCCAGGGTAATCAGTACTGTTCAACATCGCTCCCTTAGCGGCCAGATCGAATATTGGGCAAAAATCGGGAAATATGCCGAAGATAACCCTGATTTAACACTAAATTTGATCAAAGAAATTATGATCGGACTGGAACAACTGGATGAAGGATTAGGTTCAGAATATAAATTCGGATGATCAACCAATGAATGTATTCCAATCTCCACAGTTCGAGCGGAAAATCAAAAAGTTCAATAAAAACCAAAAATCAGATTTGGATGAACAAATCCGTAAAATAATGAAAAACCCCGGGATAGGCGAGGAGAAAAAGGGCGATTTGAAGGGCGTTTTTGTCTACAAATTCAGACTTCTAAATATACAATACCTATTATCATATCGTTTTCATCAAGGGAACATAGAGTTAATTACAATCGGACCACACGAAAACTATTACCGGGATTTAAAAACATACCTAAAGAGCCGCTGAAAGCCTGTGCGCCTGTACCGGGCTTGATAAATCAAGCCCCTACGGCCTGAAGAATCGAATTGTTAATTGTCAGTTGTTAATGGTTAATTGTTAACGGTTAGCAGCCAAGAGGCCATGATTATACCTGGTAAATAATTTCACCGGTCCTCATAATCTCTTCAAAGAATCCCTCCGGGTCTTTCTCATCCTTTTCAATTAAAACAGGTTCGATTCTTAAATCGATGGAACGTCTCAATCTATTTAACCTGGCTTCCGATTCAAGACAGTCATCGCTAATTTGATCTACCACCACCGCTACATCAATATCACTGGCTTCCCTGGGATTCCCACGCGCATACGATCCGAATAAGATAACCATTTTAACAGGAAAATATGCCTTAATGACGTCGGCATATCTATTTACTTTGTCAATAACTTCTCTTTTATCCATGAGTACAGTTCCTCTGTTTTAATCAGAATTTCTTTACATCTATTTTCATCCAATATTTCGAGTACTTTTTTCTTATAGGAAGGATACCTGGCTTTAACATTTAATGGCGTAAGAAAGTCAAGGAAATCCTTATACTCACCGGACATTTCGGCATAAATCCCGGACTCTTCGGATAAAGTAGGCAAATTATGCGAATAAGGAGGCGTCTTTTGGTGAACCTTGAAATAATAACCCTTTATAATCTTTTCAATCGCTTGATGGCACATAAATCCGACATAGAGATACCTTTTTACCTGCATCAGGGACTTTGCGGTTTCAAGGTCATATTCGGATATTTCTATCCAATATTGTATCTTTTCCTCAAGCGTCATAGATTCCATGTCACTATTATAAATCCAATTTGAAATTTATGCAACCTAGAAAAAATGGACCGGCCAAACCTTTGAACCTCCGGTTTGATTTAAGATTTTTTTCTTCAATTACTTGGTGCGCCGCCTTGTGGTAGAAAGTAGCGGTTTGATTCATCAAACCCGAAAAATGAACCGCCTGTACCGGGCTTTCTTTTCATCTTTTTAGTCCGTGTCCGTCCGTGTTCGTCCGTGGCTCATCTTTTTTCCTGTAATTCGTGCCATTCGTGGGCCCGTTTTTCCTCAAACCCCTTTCCAAAAACTCAAAAATGTATTATCATATCATCTCATACTAAAAACCAAGGAGGCTTTCATGCAACTAGAAAAATTTATTCGCGACGTACCTGATTTTCCTCAAAAAGGAATCATGTTCAAAGACATCACTACCCTGCTAAAGGACAAAAACGCCTTTAAATACGCAGTAGACCTGATGATCGAAAAGTATAAGAACCAAAAGATCGATAAGATCGTAGGCATTGAGTCCCGCGGTTTCATCTTCGGCGGCGCGGTCGCCTACCACCTGGGCTGCGGCTTTGTCCCCGCCAGGAAACCCAGCAAACTCCCCGCCGAAACCATCAAAGAAAACTACTCCCTGGAATACGGGACCAATACCCTGGAAATGCACGTGGACGGCATCCAACCGGGCGAAAATACCGTCATCATCGACGACCTCCTGGCCACCGGCGGCACCGCCCTGGCCGTCGCTAAACTGGTCGAACGCCTCAAAGGCAACGTCATCGGCATCGATTTCCTCATCGAACTGGAATTCCTCCACGGCAGAGAAAAACTCAAAGACTACAATGTCAACGCGTATTTGAAGTTTTAGGCATGAAAATAAGAAGGTGCGAAAAGAAGGAAGAGCGGACTTTTCTTCTCTTCTTCTCTGCTTCGCTTCTGCTCTTCTTCTCTTCCTCTTTTCTCTCCTCACAGTCCACGGATCAATTCCTGCTGATGCAACCCATCGAAAATGCCGTCCGCTCCGCCAACTTTTCCCAATTTAAAGGAATATCGGCAAAAAAGATTTCCGTTAACCTGGAAGCGCCTTTTGACTTACGGGGCTATATGTTCATCGAAAAATTTATCGAGGATTTTTCCGAAGAATACGCCCCATACAAAGCGGAAAGAATCGAATGGTCTTCCAAACAAATCGATGAAAATTACGCCGTGCAATCCCTGAACGTGGTATTAAAAAACAAACGGTCACGGCAAGAGATTTATTATAAATTCATCTTTTTTATGAAAAAAAACATACAACAATGGGAAATCTACTACCTAAGAGGCCTGGGTTTCTAAAATTTGCGCTCCCCGGCGTCGTTATCCTGGCGGCAGGGATTCTATACCTCTTGTTTTTTAAACCGCCGGCACTGGATAACACTACTGTCCAAAAAATGGTCCTGGCCAATTTGCACTCCATCGAAACGAGCCTGGCCGAAAAAGTAGGAGATTATAAACAAAGGGCCGGTTTTATTTACAATAAATACCGCTCGGGGCAGCTCCAACATGCGGAACTGGAACCAAAAGAAGCGTTAATAATCGCCCCGGGCGGCGTCACCGAAAGCTACTACGGCGAAATCTATTACTTTAAATTCAAAGATATCGACGTGAACCAATGGCTGTTCATTGAAAGGAAAAACGTCCTCTTTTTCATGCAAAAAATGGCAGACTATGTCTTTTACGTAAGGTATTTCTGCAACCTGGAAAGCAATTTTATCCTGGACCGGGTGAAATATAGCACAGCCATCAAGGAAATCTCCTACCTCAGGGAAGACGAGAACACCAACAATAAAACAAATACCTATCAATACGACGACGCCAGGAGTATGTTTTTCTATTCCCACCTGCTAAAAGGGTCCAATAACCAATTGGCGCTCCATTTAAAGTTCTCCAAAAAAGATATTGAAAACTATTATAAAAAAAGAAAAACCCTCTTTTTCTACGCCATTCTCCTGGGATTCCTATTAACGATAATGCTCCTGTGGTACAGGAAAAAGCCGGTCGTCGGTAAAATCCTATGGCTTGCCCTGCTGGCGGTGTTTTTTGTTTTTCTCTCCCGCGCCGGGGGAACCGACCTCTACTTAATGGCAGGGAATAAATTCACGATCCATTCCCTGCCCCTTATTTTGCTAACCCTGGCGGCCGGGGCATCGTTGTGCTACTGGGCCAGACAGCAAATAAAACTAAAATGGCAAAGCGCCGCGCTCCTGCTCTTCAATATCTCCTTGTTGGCAATCCTGAAAGCAAGCAGCGTCATATTAAAAGCCGTCAACTTCAATCACGCGGAATTCAACAGCTACTACTTCATCCTCATACTCGTTCTACTCTTATTACATTTGTTTCCCCTCTTCTTCATACGAAATATCTCCTGCAACAGAAACCTTACCAACGTCGGCGGATTTCTCCTGCTGCAGGCAGCCGTGACCGCGGCCGGGTATTACCTGTTTAAAATCAACATTGCCAATATAATAGTGGTTTCCATTATTGCTTTCCTCCTGGTTTTTTTTGAAAAGAAGTTCCTTACCCGGATGGCCATGGTATTCTTGTTGGCCGTCTCCATCTTTCACCTGGCGAACCGCCAGTCTGTCGCTGAAAAAAAAGAATTTATCGCCGATAATTTGAAAGATATCTTCTTAAATCAAAACAACTACGCCAAATTCATGGTCCGGGAGATCGTCCATGAATTGAACCAGGAGAGTTCGAATTTTTATAAATTCTTCCAGGAAGATATTTCGTCGCGGCTGGAAACCACCTGGCGAAAAACCATGGCTTCCCGGGAGAATATCGCGTCCGGGATATTTGTCCTATCGCCGGAAGGCAAACTGGTGGGCCATTACGCTTACCTGATGCAGTACCTGGAGGTAAAACCCCAGACTGTTTTCCCTTTCTGGGCCATTGAGGACGCCGAGGCAAACCTTTATGGGGAAAAAACTCCCCTGGCCGTCGCATCTATCACCGTAGTCAGGGAAGGAAAAACCCTGGGCCGTATCGTTGTCCAGGTATTGAATGCGCCCGAATTAATCCTGAGACACCAGGATAAAATCAATATCTTTACCATCGATAATAAAATCGACGGCCTGGACTTAAGTTATATCAAGCTGGATGAAAAAAAACGCATCGTTGAAAACCCCTCCAATATCAACCTGGAAAATGTCGCCGGGCTTTTAAAAATACCGCCGGACGACCGCGGACGGTGGACGTCCTTCCGGTTTATCGATCTCATCTTCAGCGGTTTTATCTTCAAACACGAAAAAAACACCATCATCATCTTTTTCCCTGCGGCAACACTCTTCAAAAACTTTTCAGAGATCATTAAAATATACCTCTTCCTGGCGCTGCTGTTTTTCCTTTTCTATTCTCGTGAAATGAAGCGCCTGGATTGGAAATCCATCTATTATTCCTTTTCCATCAGGGTGTTTGGCATATTAATCGTCATTTCGCTGCTCACTGCCGTCATTTTTTCCCTTTTTTCCATCAATTTCAATTCCCAATCTTCCCTGCGCCAGTCCCTGCAAATGATGTACGAAAGAGGACGCGCCGCCCAGAATATCGGCTATAACCTGCTGGCTGAAAACGAAGAGTTTACCCCCAATCACCTGGTCTTACTTTCCAGGATATTAAACAGCGATGTGAGCGTCTATAAAAAAGGGACGCTGCTGGAAACCTCGAACTACAGGAAAACCATTGACTACCAGGTCCCGGACTTTCTCCATTCCAATATCAGCGAATTACTGACCCGCAAAAACCAGAAATTTGTGCTGCTGGATCAAGAAGACGGGTATCACCTCTATTTCCAGGTTTACGATTATATCCTGGATGTGGAGTTCTCCAACCAGTGGCCCAAGCTGCTCTCTGAGAAAGGCTATTATACTAACTTCATCATTACCCTCTTTTTTATCCTCACCATTATCGGTTTTTCCGCCGCATTCTTTTTCAGGAAAAAAATTCTTGCCCCGGTGGATGACCTCAATAAAGGCATGGCAGAAGTAGAAAAAGGCGGCCTGCCTCAATTGAAAGAAATCCCCACGGAAATCGAACTAAAAAACCTTTACATGGGTTTCAACGCCATGATCGAAGGTATCCGGGAACAGAAACAAAATATCTCCGAAATCTCCCGTATGAAAACCATTATCAAACTGGGGCGGCGCGTGGCCCATGAGGTGAAAAACCCTTTGACGCCCATTAAGTTGTCCGCTGAACAAATCCTCATGGCGTTAAAAGATAAGAACCCGGACTATGAAAATATTATCCGCCAGTCCATTAACTACATTATCGACGAGACCGAGCATTTGCGAAAAGTTTCCTATGGTTTTTTAGACCTTTCCCGGTTGGATGAACTAAGTCCCCAGCCTTTTGATTTGCGCGACCTGGTAAGGGAAGAAGTATTTAACGCCGCGCAAATCTATTCCCATATCGAGTTTCCCATCCGGGAAGAAGTAAATGACGATGTAGATAAAGATAAAAACCCGTTTATCGTGACCCTTGATAAATTCAAGATCAAACAGGTGTTGAAAAACCTGGTTAACAATTCCATTGAAGCCATTGGTGAGAAGAATGGTAAGGTGGCCATAAAACTAGTCCGCTGCCGCGACCACATTTCGTTGGAAGTAGTGGATAACGGCGTCGGCATGGACGAAGAAGGATTGAGTAAGATTTACAATATCGATTATTCCACCAAAGAGATTGGTACGGGACTGGGATTGTTTATTGTCAAACGGATCATCGATCTGCATAAAGGTCACATTGAAATCCAATCTGAGAAAAACAAAGGAACCCACGTGAGAATAGAACTACCAATATGAAATATGAATGATGAACGATGAAAAATTGATAGGTGAGGTGTAGTATGCGGAAACCGGTTGCATTATACGAAGGCGATAAGGTTGGGATTATCGTTCCCGCGTCGCCGGTAAAAGAATCCTATCGAGACCGGGGCCTGGAAAAAATAAAACAGATGGGCTATGTCCCGGTGGAAGTGGATAATATCCTGTCTAAGAACGATTTCCTGGCCAAACCCACGGAGGAGAGTTTCGCGGACTTGCAAAAGTTTTTTGCAGATACAGAGATCAAAGCCATATGGGCTGCCAGGGGCGGCTATGGTTCCAATCACCTGCTGCCGTTATTGGAAAAATTGGTTATCGAGGAACCCAAGATCGTTATCGGCGCTTCCGATATCAGTTACCTCCTGTGGTATTTATTAGATCACTTTCAAATGGTCGTTTTTTACGGTCCCATGGCATATTCTTCCCTGCCCGAGGACCGGTTTGACGCCGACAATTTCCAGGAAGTCCTCAGCGGCAATTATACAGAGATAAAAATCCCC
>JAUPLE010000798.1 GCA_030837085.1 Acidobacteriota bacterium
ACGACGCTCTTCCGATCTTTCCCGCCGGTGATTGCCCCTGTTTTGCCTATCATATTGGGAGTTTACAAAACAATAACGACACTGGTTCCCACATCCCTCATAGGTGTCAATGGAGAGTAATAGCGGACAATGCAAAAATTGTCCACTGATTTCGAGTTTATTCTTTTTGCTGCCCATCAGGTACCGATTCCCCCTTTAAGCCAATCTTCCCCTTATTGAATTGAATGATCAAGTTACCCAGTACATCTTCAAATTCAAACCCTTGTTTTTTACAGTGTTTTCGGAACAATTTCCAGTCTTCGTTGAATTGCACCGGCATTTTGAGGTATAGGTTAAAGAGTTCTTGTTTCTTTTCCAGAAATTCATTCTTGGGTGTTATGATTGCTCTTGCATTTATGTCTTTCAATACATTTCCTCCAATCTCTCTCCATGTGGTACTTTTTCTTCTCCTCATGGTCACGTAAATATAATGTCATCAAACTGTGGGATTTTCAACTTTTTAGGATTTTTTTAAGAAATTCAAATTTAAGAGCACTTCTCTTCTTGACGGTCCCCTTCTCTTACAAAGGTAGGAAACAATGTCAATTATATTTTATGGATATAAAGAATTACGTTCAAACTCATTATTATTTGGGGCACTTCAAGTTATCCAAAGCAGTGCTCAATGCGTCTATACTTATTTGATATGCCCCTACTTCACTGGCGCTCAATCCATTTAGGGTTTTGAGTTTATCACTATCTAATTTCCATTGATTTTTATGCCATCCTTCATGCTTTTGGGCTGCATCATAGATTATAGCGCCAATTTCTCCTCCATATTTTAATATCATTTTGATCATGCATATAGTTTTAGCATTATCACTTGAACTCCACATGATCCTTCCGTTACCATCACGCCGGATATTTCCGTTTTCATCATAATCCGGATATACGATTTCACCTGATTTGATATCAAACCCCATATAAGCGCCGTCGTCAGCCGAAACAGGGTCTTTCCCGGTGGCATTTTTATATACTTCCATCTCATATTGCTCTTTAGTATATTTATACTTTTGAGCATGTTCCAATATTTGTTTATTCGCGTAAGCATCCTGCATAGCTTTTTGGAAACGGATTTCATCCTTTATTGCCTGACAATCAGGTCTAGTCGTAGGAATTGGAGATAGACCTAATATCTGTTTTAAAGTGTTAAGTGGAACAGCGGTGCAGGCTGATGGATCGTAAGTAGGGGTATGGGCAGGGATAGGAGTCGGAGCAGGAGTAGGGGTGGAAGTTGGAGTTGGGGTAGGAGTGGGAGTGGGAGTTGAGGTTGGAGTTGGAGTATTAATTCCCCCTTCCCGACTGCATACATTGTATTGCCATGCTTTTTTTACCAACCCGATATGGTCGCCGGCCCAATCCGGACTATCGGAAGAATTGTCGATGACTTCCTTTAAGCCAATGGCGACGTGACTTAAATCCATAATTTCCTCTAAATTACCTTTGGGGGTAAACTGTTTATCCAGGATTTCAATTTGCTTTTTATGATCAAGGGCAAGTTGGCAACGCTGCGCCAGGCCGGTAAACCGGTTGAGCCCGGTACTGTTTTTCCCCTTACCGGTAGGTACACCTGTCAACGTATAACCGGTATTCTCCCACTTAAAAGCACTATTTACCGCTAGCTTTGAAAATAAAATTTCCCGGTTGACAAAATAAACGGAGCGAAATGCATGTCCCTTTAAACCCGGTTCGCCAATAATCGCAAGAGGTTTGATGCTGTTGTCATACTCTATTTCAATGCGGTTCCCATTGCCGTCATCGATGGATGCAATACGGCCTTGTGGGTCTTTCTGAACCTGGAAAAGCTCAGGCCGGTAAATTTGTACCTGTGTTTCCTGGTAATGGGAGGCGAAAAAACGGATAAAGAATCCTTCGGGGTGATATGACCAACGGCTTGCAGGAACTTGTCTGCTGCCTTCTCCCAGCGCGTGATCTCCCACCAGCACGGCGATTTGTTCGATATCTTCATAAGTGCCTTGCATCCCGGATAATAATGCCCGTATTCTCGCTTCTGCCTCCATCACACTTCTCAGTTGATCGGGCAGTTTTTCCAGGGCCATTTGCATTAATTCTTCGGGGATCAGGCCAAGCGCCCCACCGTTGATGTTAAAAATTTCTTTTTTGGTTAAAAGAACCGATGCGGTGGCCTGCATTTCCGGGGACATCTCTTTGATATTCGCATGGGCTTGAATCGCCCATATTAAAAGTTGGATATCGTTTTGAGAAATCTCTGGGTGGCGATAGGCCCTTCGCAAAATATTGCTGATAATATCTGCCTGGGAACCCTTCAATGGCGCGTACAAATATCCATCCCCTTCGCTTGGGCCATAAGTACCGGCATGTAGACAGTAACTCGCTAATTTTTCTTCATAAAGACCGGGGGACTTTAATATGAACTCTCCGTTACTGCCCCTGGGGAGCACGGTTAGGGAAGTAAAATACCTGGGGTTGAAATCATCCAGAAATGGGACCTCTGTTACTGCATCCGAGAGGTCTGTATTAATCGCCGGCTTCTTCCGAAGCAGGTCCTCCAAACCTGGAATCCGGATTTTTTCAAGCTTATTCAATATATCCGACTGACCATATAATATGGAAAAGGCAAGTATTACAAAAAATAGTAAGAATATAGATTTTAGAGCCGCTGCGGAACCTCGCTGCTTATTTTGGTTAAAATTGTTTTTCATATGACCTCACTATAAGATTTAAATTTTACCGAAAAAGTAAACCATATGCTATCAGATAAAAAAGAGAATATCAAGAATAAATCTTCTGGCAACCCCCTTTTTTCTTCCTTATTATTACGAAACCTTTCATTACTGCCCCAGCGGACCAAAGAACCTAAAACCGTGCTGCATTTCCATTCATTTGCAGCAAAAAGCCAACCTGCAACGTGTTTTTCTGAGTTTCCTTGAATGATTTGAGAATAGCCACCAAGCCACCAAGGCGCCAAGGAGCACCAAGAGGTTTTTTATAAAAAAATAATTGGAGAAATTGGGTGAATAGTGAGAGAGAGGA
>JAUPLE010000799.1 GCA_030837085.1 Acidobacteriota bacterium
ACAAGGGCATCAACACTTTCACCTATGTGCGATTTAGCCCATTCATGAGCCTCCAAAACTGCCGCTAAAAATTTCTTTACAACTTCAGGTCGATTTTTTAAAATATCTTCTCTGGTTATAATAACATCTCCATAGGGATCTATCCCATAATTATTTGCAAATACTTTGTCGATTTTTATTCCCCTCATTTCCAAAGTAGTGGCCTGATCCATCGCATACGCAGGGGAAATATCCACTTTATCTTCAATAAATGGGATTAGATTAAATGAATAAGGTACTTCTTTTACTTCTGACTTCTTGATCTCAAATTTTTGAAGTAGAGCTCGATACTGATATTCAGCATTTTCTCCATAAGAGACCTCGATCTTTTTGCCAATCCAATCTTTAGGAGACTTAATTCCCTTTTCTTTCTTGCTTACAAAACAAATAGGACTGTGTTTAAACAATACCGCAATTGCCACAACCGGCATATTATTATCACGCGCTAATAAAAGCTCATCAGCACCCGTAACACCGAAATCGTCAGATTTCGCAGATACCAATTTTACTGAGCTATTTTGGGGACCTCCTGAATTTATTGTAACATCCAAACCATATTTTCTGAAAAAGCCATCTTCTTTGGCAACAAACCATCCAGACATAGTCCCGGCAAAAAACCACTTCATTCTAATCGAAATTTTCTCCAAATTCGGTGAATTACTTTCTTTAATCACATCCGATTTAGTGGCCCCGTTAGAGCCTGTAATCGATTCCTTTTTTTGGGTTTCACAGCCTACAAAATTTAGGATACTAAATGTGATAATTACTGATAGGGAGAAACACAATATTCTTTTATTCATAATCTTAATCCTCCTTTATATTGTCATATTTTTTGTTTTAGCCCATGGAATAGAAAAATACTCTATTACTGCTATAAGGTAGAAAAAGCATATCCCAAGAATGGATGACATCAAGATTCCAACAAACATATCAACGGTCTGTACTCTATAAGAAGAGATCAGTATAAAATACCCCAGTCCTTTGTCAGCACCTGAAAATTCACCTACTATTGCCCCGATGACTGAAAGTGTACAGGATATTTTTAGAGCCGAAAATATATATGGTAAAGAAGTGGGTATTCTTAACTTTATAAAAATCTGCCAGGAATTTGCCGATAATGAATCAAAAAGGTCCAGTGCTTCATTGTCGATACTTTTCATTCCTTTGACGGTATTTACAACAATAGGGAAAAAAGAAATAATTGCGGCAATTATGATTTTAGGAAATATTCCGTTTCCAAACCACACAATTAAAAGCGGAGCAATAGCTACAATTGGGACTGTTTTTAAAGCTATCGCATAAGGATATAGACTAAGTTCTAACGTTCTGGAATGAACAAACAAGGCAGCTAAAAATATACCAAAAAGAGCCCCTAAAATAAAACCCACCGCTGCTTCTATGCAAGTAATAAAAAAGTGGCTCCCAAGCATAGGGAGTGATTCCTTCAAGCTTCCCAAAATCATGGATGGTTTTGGCAAGAGATATACAGGTATCTGAAAAACAGAAACTATCGCCTCCCAGCAAATCAATATAACTAGAAGAAAAAAAAGCGCTGGAAGGAATTTTTTCATTCTACTCATCCCTCCTGTTTGCAGATGACATTAATTGGCGAAGGCGTCCTAATAACTGAACGTATTTAGAAGAAGTTTTGATTTCTTCAGATCGATTTTTTGGAAGGTCTATTTCAAGTATCGAATATATACTGGAAGGGCGATTGGAAAGTATTACAACTCGATCAGAAAGATAGATGGCTTCAGCCAGATTGTGTGTTACGAACAATATCGTAGTTTTTTTTATATTATGAATATTCAATAAGGCATCATTAAGACGTTCTCGTGTTAATTCATCTAAGGCCCCAAATGGCTCATCCATTAAAAGAATCGATGGTTCATGGATGAGTGTTCTGGCTATATTTACACGTTGCTGCATCCCTCCAGAAAGTTGATGCGGGTATGATGACTCAAATGCTCCGATTTCCATAAGATCCAAAAGATGTGACGCCCTTTTCTCTGCAATCGCTTTATCAATTCCAATCAACTCACACGGAAGAACTACATTATCTCTCACCGTTCTCCACGGCAGAAGAACTGGATTCTGAAAAGCAAAACCGAATAAGCGATTTTTTTTCGCACTTTCAGGAGAAGTACCATCCACTATAATTTCTCCATCTATTTTTACATGCCTATCATTTTTATTTAGTAGACCTCCAATTAATTTCAAAAGTGTTGTTTTTCCACACCCACTCGGACCAACAACAGAAACAAATTCATAACGGCCGATTGCAATGGTTATATTACCGATTACACTTAGCAAACTTCTGGTGTTAAAAAAATCCAGTTTTAGACAAGAGATTGAGATTACCTGATTATCTACAGATTTATCCATGGCATTTTCTGCATGCAAGCTAAGTCTTTTTGTTTTTGAAATCATGGGTATATTGTATAAAAAAAAAAAGAAAATTTCAATATTAATTTTTTCAGGTCCACTCATTTGCCCTTTTTTCACCCATTCAAAACCATTTTAAGTAAATGATATTCGACATTTTTTATGAATACCGGATGATTACAGGACACGCAGAATTTTTTCTCTCCCCACCTCGCTCTTTAAGGGTGTCCCCCAGGACCTTAGCGGGTCATGATGCGATTAAATAACAAGCAAAAAAATTTTCATCCTGTCTCAAATCCGTACCCTGGTGGAAGTCGGAATCCTTTCGCTGCCATCCTATATTTTTGGGGAGTTGGACAGAAATCAATCTGAACCGCACAGAACTCCTCCCTGGCTTGTCAGAACACATTCGGGGGGTACCAGAAATGTTTCGCGGGCTTCCTGGATTCTTACGAAGTACTAGATCGGAA
>JAUPLE010000800.1 GCA_030837085.1 Acidobacteriota bacterium
AAAAAACTCACCGGGATATATTTGGCCTGTCCGAAAAATGCTTCTTTATAATCCCTTACCATCTCCTCTAAAACATGCAGCCCGCTAAAGATCATTCCCAACCAGCTATATTGCTGAACTATATCCCGAAGGTAAGGAAGTATCTCCGCATCGATTTGTTTGTCCTCGATTTTCTCTTGAATAACTTCAAACTCATCGATAGCCAGTACCAGCCGTTTCTGACCGGACATGTAAGGGGCCAGTTTATCCAGGAGACGATTAAGAGACTGGCTGCCCCTGTCCATATCGGTATAATCTGCTTCATCGGGCAGTGTAATGGCCGGCAATCCTCTTCCCCCGGCAGTACGGGAAATGACTTCGGCAAAACGATAAAGAAGCTGACCTGTATGGTTCACCTTACCAACCTTCTGCATACTTATATAAACCAGTAGTATGTTGCTTTCAATATGCCGGGCCATATTATAAAGGATGGAAGTCTTCCCGATGCGGCGCTGCCCATAAAGAATCAACGTAGAAATTTTTTTATCAATTGCCCAATGCTCTTCGATTTTTTTAATAATATCCTCTCGTCCCCTGAACGTTGTACCGGTAACCGGCAGACCATTGGAACCCTCATACGGGTTTTCCACTGGCCGCCTCAGTTCGTCTTCCGGGAATTCCCACCCGGATTTATCGATTATCTCAAGCCAGTTGTGAATAATTTCTTTAATAATTATCCATTCCGGGTCTGGGCAGATGTCTTCACCTTCTACAGAGAGGCGGGCCAGTTTCTCTTTGGCGTTTTTGGCAATTTTGGAACGTTTGAAGGGAGATAATGCTGTGACCGCCGTTTCAATGTCCAGGGAAACCGCTTGCAGTTTTCGCAGGACCGATAGGGTGCCCGGCCTTAGTTCCGGTGTCGGTAAATTTTTCAATCGCCGGGTGTTTTTCTCCCATTCGACGATGCCCCCTACCCTATTTTTGTATTCATCATTATTATTAATTTCAGACCACTTGCTGAATGCTTCAGCGATATAATACAATTCAGTGCCGTAACGCAGTTCTTGCATTGCATGAAAAGCCCGTACAGCTTTAACCGTTTCCTGGCAATGCCAATGCCAGAACCCAACGCAAGCAACCCGCGCTGTTGTATTGGTTCGAAGCTCCATTAAATCCATTTTTTCCCGGCGAAATAAAAACAATAGACCCTCTTTGGCTTTTCTCAGGAACTGTTTATTAAGACTGGAAGAACAAAAACCGATTAAATTCCAATCCCATGTCCGGTCCACCAATGCCGATATCCTTGATAACAAATCATCCGGCTGAGTATGTTCCAGGGTGTTGTTAAATGCCTTTACCACCGGGATATATTGTAAGGTGTAAGCCAGCAATTGATTGGCATTATGGATACCCTTTTCCCAGTCCGCTTTCAGGTCTGCATCCGATTGTTTCCGTATCCCCGGCAGCGGCAGGAATACCACGTGGCCAACGCCAATACCCCAACGCCCCCATGCTACCCATCTAATCAATGAAATAAATACCAGAGGTAAATATTCCACGATGCGCGTAATAAATAAGGTGAATCCAGCCCCAAGCCCGATAGCAAAAAAGGCCGTGTTTTTTAAATTCTTGCTTAAAATGCTTGCCGTGGCAGCTTCGAAGATCGAGGGGATGACTAAAACAAAAGCGTACATAATACCGCCGGTTAGAAGAAAGAATATGCCGCCGGTGATACCTTTAATTATATCGTCATCGACGCCGCTTTTTACGCAGCCTGCCGCATTCAAAGCCATTCCCGCCGCGGCGCCAATGGCCGTTCCCCACATGGCCCCGTAAATACTGATCCCATTTTGAGCAAATATCGCTGCGAAAATTATTTCTATAATATTGCCAACTATCCCGAAAATGATTCCAAAGGCCACTCCGAAAGGTAAACCGAAGGACATACCAAAGGAACTCATAATTATTCCACCGGTAATCATACCCAATGCAGCGCCTACCGCCAATATGGGCCAGTTTACCTTTAATCCAATGAAGAATAACCCCAATGCAACAACCCCCAGGGCTATCAATAAAACCAACAGCGCCTGGATTACAAGTCGGCACCGCACCGGGTTCGGGTCTCCGGGTTTTCCAAACGTATCGATATACCGGGGAAAGGCCTGCGGGAAAAAGAATACCCAATAAAGCAATCGAAGATAATCCAGGGGATTCCAAAAGGACAAGGGACGGGTGCGATTAAGCCGGGGGGATAAGTCTAGTAGTGATGAGATATTTTCTTGTTTATTCACAGCATCTGTTCCAGGTCGCGTTGGAAAGCTTCTTTCCAGCGATAATCGGAATCGGACAGGAATTCATAATAATGAAAAGCCGCCCGCTTAAGTTTGAATGGATGACATCCCGCGGTTACTAACAATTCCTGGCAATCAGCCGGGGTAAATTTGGATGCTTCCGGCGCCCAGGGATGCTCCAATATAGAAAGGGCGTCCTCCGGTTTGAGTTCTCCCAGAGTAAGTGGCTGCAGGATGTTATAAAGGGGCGATCCAATACCGGTGTCAGGAAAAACATCTCTGAGCGGCGCCCTTGATACCGCGACGATTTTGAAATTCCTGTTGATCTCACATAACGCCCGGAAATGAGTCATATCATCGTGGGTAATTCCCCGTTTCGGTGCGGCATCCAGTTCATCCAGTAAAAGCAATGCTTCGCTGTTCTCCAGCGCCCGGCAGATGCCGTCCCAGCTATTACTCCCCAGCCCAAGCGCCCCGGCAATATACTTATAAAAATCATCCGCGCTGCTCAATCGATCGAAATTAATAGGCCCGATTTTCCTACCCGGCCAATTTTGCGCAAGATTCAACAACATCGAGCTTTTACCTATTTTGGGATCACCCTTCAAAGTGACCGATCCAGCCTGCAGCAAATTCCATAAACGGCGTATTTCCGATGTCCGGCCAATAAACCGGGCCGGTTCAACTATTGCCATAATATCGTTAAAAGGATTGGCGGGTAAACCTGGAAAAACAGTCCTTACTTGCCTCCGGCGGCCAGGGGGTTCTTTTGAAAAACCACCCCCTGGACCCCCGTAAAACTTTTCGATATCTCCAAACTCCACTAGGGGCGGGTCTCCCACCAGGTGAGCGCTTGAGTTTGGAGTCTGTTTATGACCGTGTGCTTCGGCCCAGGTTCTCACTTTACCGGTTACATAAACGTTTAAATCGTTAAATGTAATGAACCGTTTGCCTGGTTGCGCCGCTTTTCCATTTAAACCTTCCAGCAAATAATAAGTGAATACCCCGTTCGCGCCATAATTCCAGGCGCATTCATGATGCATACAAGCTGACAGGGTAGCGGTTCCCTCTGCTCCCAGGAAGATGTGACGTTCAAACTCAGGGGACATTCCCTCCGCGTCCCGTACCCGCTCAATACCCGCATGGCACACATCCAGGAATAAAACTTTGGCCTGCGCTTCCGCTTTAATTATTTTATTCTTAAATTCCTCCAGATCGATGGCTGAATCCGCCAGGTCCGATTTATTAGCATCGGATGGCGCAAGATACGCATTCCCATTCACTGCCGTACCGTGACCACTATAATAAATCAACAACAAATCCCCTTCCCCCACCCGGTTACAAATTTTTTCCAATTCAAAACAAATGTTCTTTTTCGTGGGTCTACTACCTGCGTCTTCCATTTGACAATGAAGCGATTGCACTTCATAACCCACTTGAGTTAACAAACCTTCCAAACCTATCACATCATTCTTGGTTTGCTGGAGTGACGGGTAATCCTTATCCATATACTCATTTACCCCGATCAGCAGTGCAAAGCGGCGGCGAATTTGTCTTTCATTTTTATTATTCACAACCCTATTTTATCCGAAATAACCGGAAATTTCAATAGCAACAGTTATTTACTCCGCCAGAGATAAGACGATTTTTTACATTATTTAGATAATATTGAACGCTTTCTACCAGACACTTTTCTATAATACCGATATTACCGTTTTAGTATAGTGTTACAATGTTTCAGCGGCACAGCAGTAGGAAGGAGAATTATTATGATCGCTTACAGACAACAAAGATACGTTGGCAAAAAAAATATTTGGCCAGGGAATATATTGATCTTATTCTTATTCTTAAATTGTCAATTAAATGCCGTAAGCAAACATGCCCTACTAATCGGGATCGATGATTACAGTAGCTCCGGCCTGGAAAACCTTAAGGGCGCTCAAAATGACCCGCGATTAATAAAAAATGTGCTGATGGATAAACTTCAATTCGAAGAACATGATATCACCCTCTTGAAAAATAAAAACGCAACTCATTCCCGGTTAGAAAAAGCCTTTTCCCAATTGACTCGCCGGATTAATAATGGTGATTTTGTCTATATTCACTACTGCGGCCACGGTTCCCAGGTCCCGGATAACGACGGCGACGAATACCCGGGACTGTTCGATCAAACCTGGGTACCTTACGGCTCCCGCTGCCCCCGGATGAAAGGTAAAGACAGATATGATATTACCGACGATGAACTCCACCAATGGCTATTGCCAATATTCGAAAAAACCGATAATGTGGTAATCGTCTCCGATTCCTGTTACTCAGCCAGCGTCACCCGGGGAGATATCTTGTCCGCCCGCTCTGTTTCTCCTGACCAACGCCACTATCCCCCATTATCAAAAATTACAGTAAAAAAAGGTGTTGCTGGT
>JAUPLE010000801.1 GCA_030837085.1 Acidobacteriota bacterium
AGATAAGAATAACATCCTGATCTAAGAGTAGAAAAAGAATGAAAAAATGACGCACCCTTGTCTTAAAGTCAACCCTTTATTGACTTTCAAAAAAAATCGGTATAAAATGTTTTCTCAGTAGAAACACTTTCATAATGCGCTTTTCAGAAAATAAGAAGAAGGAGATATATAATGAGTGATACAGCAATTTACGAAATAGGCAAAGAGGTTTACCTTATCAAAAGCGAAGAACACGACTTTCATCGAAACATTTATCTAAAAAAATTTATCGCCCCAGACGGGACCGTTAAAAATATGATTTTCGATCCCGGTACGAAACTGGACCTCCCTAATTTACTCGAAGCATTAAAGAAATTGACCGGCGGGATACAAGAGGTGGATTTTGTTTTCCTGAGCCACCAGGACCCCGATGTATCCGCCAATATAAATATGATCCTTACCACTGCCCCCAGGGCTGTGGTACTCGCTTCACTGGACACCTGGAGACTGGTGAAAATGTACGGCCTCCCGGAAAAACGGTTCTGGGGAATCGAAAACCTGAAATCCGAAACTGTAAAGATTAAAAAGACAGGACACAAAATTACTTTTATCCCGGCTTTATATGCCCATTTCAGGGGCGCCATGATGGTCTATGATTATGAGAGCGATGTGCTTTTTCCCGGGGACTTCCTGGGGGGCTTGAACACCCGCGGAGGAAGCGGAATTTATGCCACCGAAGAATCATGGAAAGGAATATCGCTGTTTCACCAGCTTTATATTCCATGCAACCGGGCCGTTCAAAATGCCATCGGCAAAATCGGCATGCTGCCCAAAATCCCGGAAATCGTTGCCCCACAACATGGCGATATCCTCAAAGGAAAGATTATCGAAACATTTATGGACCGTTTAATGCAACTGGATGTGGGCCTGGATATATCCAGTGATGAATCCGACCGGGAACTGATCATATTGGCCTTAAATAAATTCCTGGAAATCTTTAAAACCCAGCAAAACGAATCTTTTACTCGCTTAATGACCGAATTGAAAAAACCGGGTGAATTTACAACTTTTTTCACTATTTCTGAAGATACAATCCTGAATTTGAAAATTTCAGAACAGGAGGCCATTTCCTTTTTTTGGGAAACGACGCGAAAACATATCCCCCAAGAAATCCTCCCGCTTATTTCCGCATTGTTTGTCGATACAATGGAAGAATTCGGAATTCATATTCCCCATGACATTGCGAGCCAGGTTAAGAAGTATGCGGTAGATGAAGAACTCTTTTCTTAACTGAGCAGTGTTACAAATGAAAATTAAGAGAAAATTCCATTGAAGGCGATACACCACCCACCAACACGGTGAAGAACCCAACAGTTACCTATAATACTGCCTGTTCCCTACCGCTGCCTGTTCCCTTTTTTAAAAAAAGGGACTTCTAGCCTATTGCCAAAAAGAAATTTTTGAGTTATCATTAAGGAGAGGGAAGACTTAAACGGTTTAAGATAGGTATGAAAAAAAAGGTGCTCATGAATTGAGACGATTATTCCAGAATTTTATTAATGTATTTGTTAGCAATAGTCTTGTCTTAGAGAAAGTGCACGAGAAAAATGCAGTGTTTAAAATTCAATCAAGGGAGAGTTCATAATGAACCCAAAAAAAACAATTTCTGAAAGTAAAATCTTTTTTACAATGACTCTTGTTTTTGTATTGTGCTGCTTAATGAGCATAAGCGCATGGGCAGCTAGAAAAGTTGATTTCTATTCAGCCAATGCCGCTGGTTATATCCAGAAGATGAATAGCCAGGTTGACCATGGACGCTCGGCAATGAATTCTATTTTCGGCCTAAACCAGGGTGAAAAATTCATATTGACCCGGCAGAGAACAGATTTCAACAGCGTCACCCATTCCCGTTACCGGCAGACGTACAGGGGCATCCCCATTTGGGGAATCGAAACAATCGTCAGCAGGGACTACACCGATGAAGTGGTTAAAATCAATGGCGCCGTGATACTGGATACGCCCAGGGATATCCTGGCAATCCCAGGTGTTTTAGACCCGAAAAGCGCCTTAAAAAGAATGGAAAAACAGCATAAGAGCAAAGACGCCAACGCGGTATGGAGTTTTAGAAACGAGGAATATGGTACGTATATTTACATCGATAAAAAGAGTAAAGCCAACCTCTGCTATGTGGTTTCTTTTTTCGCCGATACGGAAACCGGTAATCCGTCGCGACCGATTTTCTTTGTCGATGTCAAATCAGGCCAGGTCCTTGACTCTTTTGATATGTTGGCCTACGGCGACGGTACCGGCCCGGGTGGAAACACGAAAGTGGGGCAATATGAATACGGAACCGATTACCCGGGTTTCGGCGTTACCATCAACGGCAGCACCTATACCATGAATACCACCGATGTAAAAACCGTGGATTTGAATCATACTACGAGCGGCAATACCACGGCCTATTCCTACACCGGCCCCAGGAATACCCACGAGAGCGTCAACGGCGCTTATTGTCCCCTGAATGACGCCCAGTATTTCGGCCAGGTGGTGTTCGATACTTATCTGAACTGGTACAGCGTCCCGGTGCTTCCCTTTCAACTTACTTTAAAATGTCACTACAGCACCAATTTTGAAAACGCCTTCTGGGATGGATCAAGTATGACATTTGGCGACGGTTACAGTACTTTTTATCCCCTGGTATCGCTGGATGTCGTGTCCCACGAAATCAGTCACGGTTTTACCCAGAATCATTCTAATTTAATCTATTCCAGCCAATCGGGCGGTATTAACGAAGCTTTTTCCGATATGGCCGGCGAAGCTGCTGAATTTTACATGAAAGGTGTTAATGATTTCAAGGTGGGTTATGATATTTACAAAAACCCCACCGGCGCACTGCGATATATGTATGATCCGCCGCTGGACTATCATTCCATTGATCATGTCAGTGAGTATTATGAGGGGCTGGATGTTCACTACAGCAGCGGGATATATAACAAGGTCTTTTATTTAATCGCAACCTCTTCAGGTTGGACCACCCGTATGGCCTTTGATATCTTTGTTAAAGCGAACATGGATTACTGGACCCCCGGCACCAATTTCCAGCAGGGCGCGGAAGGAGTTATCAGCGCCGTGCTGGATTACGGCTACAATTGTCAGGATGTGCTCAATGCATTTGCAGTAGTGGGCATTACTGTCGTATGCGGCCCACCGGAGGCTGACTTTACGGCTTCACTCGTTTCCGGTGGGATACCATTGACCACCCATTTCACCGATCAATCCCAGGCCGCTTCGACATATTCATGGGATTTTGGCGATGGCGGCACCTCCACCCTCCAAAACCCTTCCCATACCTATACGACCATCGGGACTTTCACCGTAACCTTAACCGTTACCAACCGCTTTGGGTCCGACATTGAAACCAAAGTCAACTATATCAATGCGACTGCTCCCCAGCCCCCGGTTGCTGCTTTTTCCGCCAGCGCCACCAATGTTTATATTGGGGGTACCGTCACATTTACGGACGAATCGATTGAAAATCCCACCTCCTGGTTATGGACCTTTGAAGGCGGTACACCGGCCACCAGCACGGAGCAGAACCCAACAGTTACCTATAATACAGTGGGAACATTTAATGTGACCTTAGTCGCTTCCAATGCCCAGGGCAGCGATACCGAGGCCAAAGTGGATTTTATTAATGTGGACTTGCTCCCCTACTGCAACTCACTGAGCCGCTTCCAAAATAACGAATGGATCGCCGGGGTAAAAATAGGTTCGCTGGATAATTCATCCGGCGCCGCCGCGTACACCGATTTCACCGGCATAACCTGTAATTTAACCGGCGGAACCCTGGCGAGCGTTACCTTGACTCCTGGCTATTCAAATTATAATTATAGAGAATACTGGAAAATCTGGATCGACTATAATCATGACCATGATTTTGATGATACGGGAGAAGAAGTGTTCAGCGGTTCCGATACTGTTCCGATCAACGGCTTTTTCACCGTTGCTACGGGCATAAATATTGTAACGCGAATGAGAGTTTCCATGAAGCAAGGCAGTTATCCCACACAATGCGAGACCTTTGGGGGTGGCGAAGTAGAAGATTATACCGTCAATATCTCCCCTGGGCTCCCGGGGGTGTTAAAATTAACCTCACCCAATGGAGGCGAGAACTGGCAATTGGGTTCCGGTCATCCTATAACCTGGAATCCCGGCGGCGTTTCCGCCAATTTGAAAATCACCCTCTGGAAAAATGGGGCGCAGGTAGGGATCATTGCCAACAGTATTGCCCCTGCCACGGGGTCCTATGCCTGGACAGTGGGAAAATACAGCGGCGGAACCGCCGCGGTAGGAACAGGATACGCCATTAAGATCAAGGAAATAGGCACTACCGTTTCAGATATAAGTGAAGCGCCTTTTACCATTACCGGCTTAACCGTTACTTCTCCCAATGGTGGAGAAAATTGGCCGACGGGTTCTATTCATAAAATTACCTGGAATGCCTCCGGACTTTCCAATAGTGTGAAAATCACCCTCTGGAAAGATGGAGTACTGGTAGGAACGATTTTAAACAATATTTCCCCTACCGCGGGTTCCTATTCCTGGACAGTAGGACAATACAATGGGGGAACCGCCCCCGTGGGAACAGGGTACACCATCAAAATTAAAGAAATTGGCACGGCTGTTTCTGATGCCAGTAATGCTGCCTTTTCCATAACCAATTAGGAAAGTGTCAGAACCAGGATACGTTGGATGATGGGATGACCGGGATGTTTGCTTCGAGTTTAGAATGTTATCACCCTCAATCATCCTGTTCATCCTTTCATCCTGTAAATCCCGGTTCGGATAATGGAAGTGGAAAAAATTGGCCGGTCTTATAATCCTCCCGTTACCAGTCCACAGATTACGCAGATTGACACGGATTTTTTTACCACTCCCAGGAGGTTGACAATCGCTAAAGAAGAAACTATAATTCTACTTTAGAATGGAATGATATATGGATAATGAAAATGGTATTGAGAAATTTAAAAATTACGGATCTTTTCTAAAAGAAGTGAAAACTCGAATTCAAATGGCTCAAATCAAAGCCAATTTTGCTGTTAACCGGGAATTGATCCTTCTTTATTGGAATATTGGCAAGATGGTGTGTTCCGTTCAAGATTCCGTAGGCTGGGGCCAAAAGGTTATCCCCATGCTTTCGCAGGATATTAAAAACGATCTCCCTGAAATCAAGGGGTTCTCTGTCACCAACATAAAAAGAATGACGCAGTTTTATCGTGAGTATAGCCATCTTGATTTAATTAGCCCACAAGCTGTGGGCCAATCGCAAACATCCCGGTTAGAAGCCGATAATAAAAGCCCACAAGCTGTGGGCCAAAATCAAGAAACAGTAATGACCCGATTTCAACATCTCGTAACCGGATTACCCTGGGGGCATAATATTCTCCTTATGGAAAAGATAAAAGACAACCAAAAAAGAGAATGGTATATGAAGCAGTGTCTTGAAAAAGGTTGGAGTCGAAATATCCTGGATATACATATTCAAAACCAATCATATGAAAGGGAAGGGAAAGCAACAACAAATTTTGACAGAACACTACCTCCTATCCATTCGGATATGGCTCAGCAGACATTAAAAGACCCGTATATATTTGATTTTTTAACCATTGCGACTGAATTCCAGGAACGAGAACTTGAGTGCGAACTTATTAAACACCTCCAGGAATTTCTTATTGAACTGGGAGTGGGATTTGCTTTTGTAGGTCGCCAATACCATATCGTAGTCGGTAAATCTGATTTTTATATCGACCTGCTTTTCTATCATCTCAAACTGCGCTGCTATGTTGTTATCGAGCTAAAAAAAGGTGCCTTTAAGCCCGAATATGCAGGCAAGTTGAATTTCTACTTGAATGTGGCGGATGAAAAACTTCGCCAAAAAGATGATCAGCCCAGCATTGGTTTGATTCTATGCCAGGATAAGAATAAAGTTGTTGCGGAATATGCACTCAAAAATATCAACAAAGCCATTGGTGTTTCTGAATATCAATTGACACAATCGCTGCCGGAAGAGTTGAAGAGTAGTTTACCAACCATCGATGAAATTGAACGTGAATTAGCCGGCAAATAATAAACCTCCGGCTTAACCTTTCATCCTGTAAATCCCGGTTCGGACAATGGAAGTGGAAAAAAATGGTCTGTCCCTTAATCCTCCTCCTTTACCAGGTAAATAATACCATGCCTTAATTATAATCCCATTCATTCGATTTATCAACCCATTTTTTTCTAATCTTCTACCTTCCATCTACGCCGGGTTGAAATGTTGTTCTTGATCTGCTATACTTTATAAAGATGAAGATGAACGACGATTTTTCAAGGCTGGAAACATTGATATCACGCTGGGCGGTGGAGATGGGCCTTCATGCCAAATCAGGTTCCACCGATAAAAATAAGTATAGCGAATATATCGCGGCTCAGCTCTTGAACGCCGCTTTTTCCTTTCAATTGAAAATTCTGCCCAAAAATCACCCCGCCGTAGACCTGGGTGACCCAGTCAATGGTATTGCCTTTTCAATAACCTCCCGTACCGATGCAGATAAAATCCGCTCTGACCTGCAAACCTTTAAGGATAAAAACCTGTTGGCGGTATATCCGGGGGGTATCCGTTTCCTCCTGTTAGTGGACAAAAAGGAAGATTGGAGTACGAAAATAAAAGACTCTTTCACCGAAATCCTGGCAGGATTCGATGCGGAAGAGCATATTTTTACTTTAGCCAATGTAGTGGAGCGGTTGAAGAGAAATTACCCGGAAAATCCCGGGCCATTCCACGATATCCTGGCCTTCCTGGAATGGCAATTCGGGGAAAAGTCGGGTGAACCGCCCTTGCCTTTCCTCCGGGAAATGCTTCTCCAGGGCTCCCGTTCGTATCACCGGGCTTTAACCGGGGAAAACGGGAGGTTCCGCAATCTGCATATCGAAGACCTACTCCTCTCCCGGCCGGAAACCGAAGCCCGGTGGGTCCCGCAGCCGGTTTCCCTGGAAGGGGATAATAACGGCAGCCAAACCAATGAGACGGTCATTACCATGCTGCCGTGTTTGTGGAACCGACCAGTGGAACATGCGGTAATCGTAGGAGAAGGAGGCATGGGTAAAACAGTTTCGTTGGTCCGGTTATGGGAAACCTATTTAAACCGGGCCGCCCCCGGTACGGATGAGCCA
>JAUPLE010000012.1 GCA_030837085.1 Acidobacteriota bacterium
ACCATTTACAATATATTAAGCAAACCCATTTCCCGGGGCCATTTCATCATCGGCAAGTTTTTCGGACTTGCCTATACCCTATTGGTGGCATTGGTGTCTATGGCAGCCATCTTTTTCCTCTTCCTTTTTTTATCCACCGGCGAATTTGACGCTATGATCCTGGTGTATTTCGGCTTATTATACATGGAGCTATTAATCATTACCGCCATTTCCCTGCTATTTTCCTCATTTTCCACGCCCATCCTCTCTTCCATTTTCACCATTTCCCTTTACCTGATCGGCCAGGTGTTGTGGACCTTTAACATGTTTACCCAACAACTGAAGAAACCCCTGGAAAGAATCGTTGCTTACTTCTTTTATTATATCCTGCCCAACCTGGACAAATTCAATATCAAAAGTGAAGTGGTTATGAAAACGGGAATCCAACCCATCCAGATCATGAATACCATACTTTACGCCGTTGTCTATATATGCGCCATACTGATCCTGGCGATTATCATTTTTAGAAAAAGAGAATTCCAGTGACAAAAATAAAGTTAATTTCCATATTTATCATTTTAATGGCCCTGGCTGGCTTCTTCCAGTATAAATACGACGCCGGCGCCGAATATTTCGCGGAGAAAAACGTTTTCGTTACCCTGCCGTCCGGGAAAACACTGAAAATATTATCGTTCGGGTTTCATGAATTGACCGCGGATATGCTTTTTATCTGGTCCATCCAGTTCTATTCCACCTATAACTTAACCAACCGCTTTGATTTCCTGGAGAGTATTTTCAATGCTATCACCGACATTGAACCCCGGTACAAAGACGTATATATTGTCGGTTCCTGGATAATGGCATTGGAAGCAAAAGATATTGAGATGTCCATCCGGCTGCTGGAAAAAGGTTCCCGCAATATGCCGGACCAGTGGATATTCGATTATGAAGCCTCTTTCTATGCTTACCGGAACCTGAAGGATTACGACCGGGCCGTGAGATTTCTCAAGAAAGCGGCAAAAAGACCCGGAGCCCCATCGTTAATAAGGCGCAAAGAGGCCCACCTGATCTATATGAAAGACGATCTTTCCCAGGCTTACACCATGTGGATCGATATTTATAACAATGCCACTTCCCAGTTAGATAAAGACGCCGCCTTCAAGCACCTTTACCAGATCAAATTCGAAATGGATAAGAAGAATTTAGAGTTCCTATTGGAACAATTTAAACAAAAATACACTCGCTACCCGGCGGATCTCTCCCAGTTGGTCCGGGCTGGACTACTGAAAGCCGTTCCCCTGGATTATACCGGGCAAAACTATCTATACGATCCCCAAACCGGGAAAATTTCAGCAGTACGGATGTTCAAATGGAAAAAGTAATCATTATTATCTTCGGACTAATCGTAGGCAGTTTCTTAAACGTAGTGATACACCGCTTGCCGCGGGAACAGAGTATCGTAATCCCCGGGTCCCATTGTCCATCTTGCAATACCCCCATCCACTTCTACGATAATATCCCCGTGCTCAGTTTCTTGATCTTGATGGGCAAATGCCGGCGCTGTAAAGCCCGCATATCCATGCGTTACCCCCTGGTGGAACTCTTTACGGCTTTTAGTTTTTGGTTACCATATCATTTTTATTTCGAGGAACTGCCGGTATATGCCGGGTTTTGCGTTGTGTTTTTATGTTTGCTGATCGCCCTGGCGTTAATCGACCTGGAGCACCAACTCCTCCCGGATGAGTTGACCCTGGGTGGGGCCGTGGTATTTTTGATATATGCCTTTTTCAACCCCATGGTAACTCCCATCGCCGCCATTGCCGCATCCTTTGGTTCCGCCCTGCTATTTGCCGGCCTCTATTTCTTTTATTTAAAAGTCCGGAAGATCGAGGGACTGGGCCAGGGCGATATTAAAATGATGCTGCTGCTGGGAGCTTTCCTGGGTCCGGACCGGTTGGTCATTGCCGTACTGTTGGCCTCCTTCGCCGGTTTATTGGTGGGCCTCTTCTTTATTATCTTTAAAGGAAAAAATTTAAAACTCAAACTCCCTTTCGGCACGTTTCTCAGCCTGGGCTCTTATATTTCACTCTTTTGGGGCCACCATATCTTTGATGCCATCCAGTCGCTTTACCGGATTTAATAGAACCATGAAAAAAGCAACCGTTATCTTAGTACTGATAATCCAGATCGCACTGCTCTTCATCTTCCAAAATATCCATGCCTTATTCAAGAAATATGATGAAGTCGGCGTCAGTGATATGGGACTATTGCTGGAAAACATGCGGGACTTAAAAAAAATGTTTTCCGTTCTTTCCATGGTCTTAGGATTAACATTGGCAGTGACGGGTATCTATTTGTTATTTCTAATAAAAAAGTCAAGAGAAAAACCCGAGTATGACGAAATCCCACCTCTTCATGACTACCTGCTGCGGTTAAAGACCAGCGAGTCCCAATTAAAAAACATCGTGGAGACCCAGCAGGAGAAAGTGATCCAGAAAGAAGAGTTAAACAAGAACATCATCAATAATATCAATGCCGCTATTATCTTTTTGAACTGTTCAGGGAGGATCGAGATATTCAATGCCGTGGCGGAAACATTATTTTCACAGAGTTACGCCAACGCAAAAAACAACCGGTTGGATAAAATACTGGCCGCATTTCCCGGGCTAATCGAGTTTGTGGAGCAGCACCGGGAACAAAAAATGACCGGTGAGATTACCACCAATGAAAAGATTTTTTGGACTCACATTGCCCCCATCGACCAGGTCGGCGTATTGCTCATCATCCGGGATATTACCGAAGAAAAGAAGCGGGAGGAACTTGACCGCCGTAACAACAATTTCGTCATGCTGGGAGAAATGACTGCTTTCCTGGCCCATGAAGTAAAAAATTCCCTGGGAGTTATTTACGGCTATACCAGGACCATCAAATCCGAAGACGAAAAAACAGGAAAAATAAGCAAGGAAATCCTTTTTTTGACCGACATGATGGAGAGTTTCTTAAATTTCTCCAGGCCGGTCACCATCGAGAGAAAGGAGCAAATAGACCTGGAGTCTTTGTTGAAAAAAATCGCGGCGGAGAAAGAGATTAATCTAATCACAGCCGGGGAACCAATATTATTTGAAAGCGACCCGGCGCTGATCCAGTCCATCTTTGCCAATCTCATTTTAAATTCCAGGCAAGCGGGGGCGGATAGGGTAGAAGTAACCTTTAAAAAGGGCCGGGACCTGGAAATATATCTACAGGATAACGGCAAGGGCATCGACCCCAAAATCCGCGATAAGATATGGTATCCATTTTTCACCACCAAAGACAAAGGCACCGGCATGGGCTTGCCCAGTATCCGGAAGATCATTAACTTCTTGAAAGGGGAAATAATCCTGGTTGATACCGGGGTATGGGGCGCCACGTTTAAAATTATTTTTTACTGACCCCCGGATCAATATTCCCGGGAGGAATTTCTGTAGGGGCAGACCCCCGTGTCTGCCACAATTCCCGTGTCTTCCCGAAAAAAATCAAAAATTCAGCCATTTTCCCTGGATTTTTATAAGGAGAAAAAAAATAATTTGACTTATAGTGGCTTATTGTATTATACTTAGAGACTAAAAAAATCTAAATTAGAATAGCTTAAGAACTAGGAGGAAGAAATGCGTAACGCCTTGATAATGGGTGCTGCAGGAAGAGATTTCCACAATTTTAACACGTTTTTTAGGAACAAGAAAGATATCAACGTCGTGGCTTTCACCGCGACCCAGATACCTGATATCGAAGGACGAAAATATCCCAGGGAACTGGCAGGCGAGAATTATCCCAATGGAATCGACATTTATCCCGAAGCAGAGTTGCTCGACCTGATCAAAAAATTTAACGTGCACGATGTCTATTTTTCATACAGCGATTTACCCTACCAATATGTGATGGATAAATCAGCCGATGTAATGAAGGTCGGCGCCAATTTTATCTTATTGGGGCCCAATGAAACAATGATCAAAAGCAAGAAACCGGTTGTTTCCGTATGCGCCATCAGGACCGGCTGCGGTAAGAGCCAGACCACCCGGAAAGTCGGCGCCATCTTGCAGGAAATGGGTTACAAAGTCGCCGCCATTCGCCACCCCATGCCCTATGGCGACCTGGTGGCCCAGAAAGTGCAAAAATTCGAGACCGTCGACGATTTGAAAAAACATAAATGTACCATCGAAGAGATGGAAGAGTATGAACCCCATATTGAAAAGGGTATTACCGTATTTGCCGGCGTCGATTATGAAGCCATCCTGGCAGAGGCGGAAAAAGTGGCCGATATCATTTTATGGGATGGAGGGAATAATGATTTCTCCTTCTATAAATCGGACCTGGAAATCGTCGTAGTCGATCCGCACCGGGCCGGACATGAATTGGAATACTATCCCGGCGGGGTGACCTTCAAACGCGCGGATGTCTTCGTCATCAATAAGATCGATACCGCCGACCTGGAAAATATCCTGGATGTCAGGCAAAACTTCATGGAGTTCA
>JAUPLE010000802.1 GCA_030837085.1 Acidobacteriota bacterium
AAATAATTGTTAATTGTCAATTGTTAATTTTTAATTGTAAACGAATGAGCCCGCCGCAGGTGCCTTTTCATCATTCATCATTCATCGTTCATCATTCAAGTCAACTTGCTTACATCATCTATACCTCCGGTTCCACCGGGAGACCCAAAGGAGTCCTGGTGGAGCATCGCAATGTAATTGCTTATTTGTATGCCTTTCGCCTAGTATGTTATATCGATTCGACGGATACCATTATCCAGTTGGCTTCTTATACCTTTGATCTGTTTGTAGAAGAATTTTACTCTATTCTATTAAATGGTGGAAAAGTTATCATCCCATATGCTTCCGGTTTGTTGGAAATGGAATTATTGTCACAGGCAATCATCAAGCATAGTGTGACTATCGTGGATACTACCCCACTACTGTTAAATGAATTTAACAAACGATATGCACTGTTGAAAAATGTAAAGACATTTCTCAATGGCGGCGATACGTTAAAAAGAGAATATGTGGAGAACTTGTTGAAGATAGGCCCTATTTATAATGGCTATGGCCCCACAGAAACCACTGTATGCACTGCATTTTATAAATATTCCAGCGATGAAGAATACCGTTCTAATATTCCTATTGGTAAACCGATAGCCGGATATAGTATATATATCATGGCGCAATCCATTCGATTACAGCCGGTGGGAGTTGGGGGGGAGTTGTGTATTTCCGGCGCTGGGGTGAGTCGTGGGTATTTAAATAGGCCCGAATTAACTGCAGAAAAATTTATATCTCTATCATTACTTGCCACTCAGCAATCGTCAAAAACTATCTATAAAACCGGAGACATTGGGCGTTGGTTGCCGGATGGGAATATCGAATTTTTAGGAAGAATAGATCAGCAAGTGAAAATAAGAGGGTTTAGAATCGAATTGGGAGAGATAGAGAACCGTTTATTGAGTTTTCCGGGCATAAGAGAATCACTGGTGCTGGCGCAGGAGGAAGAGAGGGGAGACAAATATTTATGCGCTTATGTCGTTTCCGAAGGAAGTGTGATATCGAAATTACGGGAGTACCTGGCGATGGAGTTGCCGGATTATATGATACCGTCGTATTTTGTACAGATAAAGAAAATACCTTTAACGGCTAATGGTAAAATAGACCGGAGCGCATTACCGAAACCGGAGTTGAAAGTTGGCGTAAGTTATACGGCGCCGCGGGATGAAATTGAAACAAAACTAGCAGCGATTTGGTCAGAAGTTCTTGGTAGAGACGAATCACATACGTCTCAATTGCAGAAATCGATAGGGATCGATGATAATTTTTTCCAGTTGGGAGGGCACTCATTAAAGGCAACTATTCTTGTAGCTAAGATACATAAGGCATTTGATGTAAAGATACCGTTGTTGGAAATATTTAAGAATTCGAGAATCAGGGAATTATCGGGATATATAAAGGAGGCAGTGCAGTGGGAATATAAACAAGTGGAGTTGGCGGAGAAGAAGGAATACTATGTATTATCATCGGCGCAGAAGCGGTTGCATTTTTTGCAGCAAATGGATAAAGAAAGTACAGCCTATAACATCACTTCAATCATGATCCTGGAAGGGATTGTTGATAAAGACAAACTGGAACAATCCCTCCTGGGACTCATCCGGAGGCATGAAAGTTTAAGAACCTCCATTGAAGTAATCGAAGAAGAGCCGGTTCAACGAATCCATGAGCATGTGGAATTTGAAATCGAACAATTAGGGGTCAGGGGGCAGGGGTTAGGAGTTAGTAGGGGCGACCCAGCGTGGTCGCCCTTTATTCGGTCTTTTGATCTATCGCAAGCGCCGTTATTGCGCGTAGGGCTGATAGAAATAGAAAAAGCCAGGCATATATTCCTGGTGGACATGCATCACATCATATCGGATGGCATATCTACCCAGGTTCTGATGCAGGATTTTTCGATTCTTTATGCAGGGGAAAAATTGCCGAAAATAAATGTCCATTACAAGGATTATGCCGAATGGCAAAACCGGGAGAGAGTAAGTAAAAAAATTCTCGAACAATGTGATTACTGGAAAAAAGTGTATGAAGGCGAAATTTCTGTATTGGAGCTGCCGACGGATTTTGCAAGACCTGCTGTCCAGGGTTTTGAAGGAAACAGTATAAACTTTGAGATAGATAGTGAAACTTCCGGCGCATTAAAGGCTTTAGCAGCGGAGGCTGGAGCGACCCTGTATATAATATTGCTGGCATTATATGCTGTCCTTCTATCTAAGCTAAGCAACCAGGAAGATATCGTCATCGGTTCTCCTGTGGCAGGACGCAGACATGCAGATGTAGAAAAAGTCATCGGTATGTTTGTGAATACACTGGCATTGAGAACTTATCCTTCGGGAGAAAAAAAGTTAATGGATTTTCTTGGGGAAGTAAAGGCAACCGCATTAAAAGGGTTTGAGAACCAGGAGTACCAATATGAAGACCTCGTAGAGCAAGTGGTAGTAAGCAGGGACACCAGTCATAACCCATTGTTCGATACCATGTTGGTACTGCAAAATACGGGGTCTCAAGAAATAGAGATGCCCGGTTTAAACTTGATTCCCTATGAATACGAAAACAAAACATCGAAATTCGATCTCACATTAATTGTTATGGAAGTAGAAGAGAAATTGCAGTTAATGTTTGAATACAGTACAAAATTATTTAAACGGGAAACCGTCGAACGGTTTATCGTCTATTTTGTTAATATCATACAGGGAGTGGTGGAAAATAGGCAGCAGAAAATTTCCGATTTTGAAATCATTACCGAAGAAGAAAAGAGGTGGATATTACTCGATTTTAATGATACCGCAATAGAGTATCCGAAAGATAAAACCATAAACCAATTATTTGAAGCACAGGTTGACCGTACCCCGGACAATATTGCGGCAGTAGATCGATCCAGGCAAATGACCTTCCGAGAAGTGAATGAGAAATCCAGTGGATTGGCGAATATGTTAAGGCGGCAGGGAATCGTTCCCGATACCATTGCGGCAATTATGATCGGTAGTTCGATAGAAATGGTAATCGGGATATTGGGGATATTGAAAGCCGGGGCGGCGTATATGCCGATCGATCCGGAATACCCGCAGGAACGAATCGATTATATGCTGGCCGATAGCAATGCAAAAATTTTATTAGGAATGGAAGAAAGTCGGAAAAAAATAATTGTTAATTGTCAATTGTTAATTTTTAATTGTAAACGAATGAGCCCGCCGCAGGTGCCTTTTCATCATTCAT
>JAUPLE010000803.1 GCA_030837085.1 Acidobacteriota bacterium
ATTTAACAGCGAAACCACCCGGGGCCTGGCCCGTCACTTTCTCAATATTATCGGGGAAATTGCAGCAAAACAAGACTCCATCCCGTTCCAGGCAGACATAGATATAATGACGTAATAGGAAAAAAGACAGGCGCTGGTGGAATTCAACGATACCGATGCCGATTACCCCGCAGACAAAACTCTCCATGAATTATTCGCGGAGCAGGCGTCGAAGACGCCTGACCATATTGCTCTTGTAGGGGCAGACCTGCGTGTCTGCCCTGACGCCTCCGGCGGCAAGGGGGCTTTTTTGAAAAATCTCTTAATAGGCCCCCCGCGCCGCGGGGCCCTGGACCCCCAAAAAACTTTTTATAATTTATCCTACCGCCAATTAAACGAGCAATCCAACCGGGTGGCCCATTACCTGCACAATGAAAAAAATATTCGCGCCGGCGCGCCGGTGGGTTTAATAATGGACCGCTCGGTTGACGGCGTGATCGCCATCCTGGGTATATTGAAGGCCGGCGGCGCCTATGTCCCCATCGATCCCTCGCTGCCCAGGGAACGAATGAAAAATATGATAAATGACCCGGGCATAAACGTCGTCATATCCCAGGAAAAATACAACCGCCTACTCAATTTTTTACAATGGGAATGCAACTCTTTCGATTCTTTCCTATGTATTGACAGCAGGAATATCGATTTTGAAGAAAATGAAGAGAAAGACGCGGAAAGGGAATTGGAAGAGCAGGCTAAATTATGGGAATACGTAGGCGAGAGCGCATCGGATGATATTACCGGCGGCGGCTGGGTCAGCAGCTATACCGGCGCCCCCCTCTCCAGGCTGGAAATGGACGAATACGGCAATAATATCCTGGAAAAATTGAAACCCCTGCTTCATAAACAAATGCGGGTGCTGGAAATCGGCTGCGCTTCGGGTATCAGCATGTTCCGCATCGCCCCGCTGGTGGGTTTTTACTACGGTACAGACCTGTCCCGCATTATCATTGAAAAAAACAGGGAACGGGCCGTCCGGGAAGGCCATGCCAATATAGCGCTTGACTGCCTGCCGGCCCATGAGATCGAAAACCTCAAGGAAAGGGACTTTGACCTTGTGATTATTAACAGTGTAATCCAGGATTTTCCCGGGCATAACTACCTGCGCCGCGTGATTCGCATCGCGGTCGGCGTCCTGGGCGAAAGCGGACGCTTGTTTATCGGCGATGTCATGGACCAGGATTCAAAGGAAAAGCTCATCCGGGACCTGGCGGCATTCAAACGGGATAACCGCGATAAAAATTATAAAACCAAAACCGATTTTTCCATGGACCTGTTTGTTTCACGGGCCTTTTTTAACGACCTGGTCTTTGAAATACCGGGAATTCGGCGGGTGGAGTTTTCCGGGAAAATATTTACGGTTGAGAATGAGTTAACGCGATATCGTTATGATGCCCTTATCGAAGTGGATAAAGTTTCGCCGGCGGGCAAAGCGGTAATGTCCAGGCGCAAATACCGGGATGATGCCCGGGTCGTGGAGACGTTTCCCATGGAAAACCTACCTGTCCATGTCCCGCCGCATTCGCTTGCTTATGTGCTTTATACTTCAGGCACAACGGGAGGACCTAAAGGGGTCATGGTAGAGCACCGCGGGGTGGTGAACCTGGCCCATTGGTTTGGGCGGACTTACGGATTACAGGCGGAGGTGAATCTTTTACAACTCACGGCTTATAGTTTTGATCCCAGCGTGGAAGATATTTTCAGTACGCTGCTGCATGGGGCTTCGTTGTATGTGGCTTCGCAGGAATTGTTGGCGGACATGGAAAAGCTCCGGGGATTTATTCGTATGCATTGCATACATATTATCGACTTTATCCCGGCCCTGTTGGAGGAACTCCTGTGCGGCGGAGAGAAACTGGATAGTTTACGGGTGGTGATTTCCGGCGGCGAGAAGTTGGAAGACTCATTAAAAGACCGGCTCCTGGCTTTGGGTTACCGGTTGTATAACCATTACGGTCCCACGGAGGTTACAGTTGATGCATTGGTATCGAGGTGTTCGCGGGATAAAGTGATGTTGGGAACTCCCATTGCCAACACGAGGTGTTTCATTCTTGACCGGGATAATAACCCGGCAGTTGCCGGGGCGGCGGGTGAGCTTTGCATTGCCGGGGTAGGGCTTGCCAGGGGATACCTGGATAGCCCCGAACTAACCGCGGAAAAATTTATTAAAAATAGGTCCTATAGGTCCTATAAGACCTATATTATTTACAAAACCGGCGACCTGGCCCGATTGCTTTCGAGTGGCAGCATCGAGTTCCTCGGCCGGATCGACCAACAGGTAAAAATCCGGGGATACCGCATCGAATTGGAAGAAATCCGGCGCCGGTTGATCGAACATCCTAACGTAAAAAATGCGGCGGTCATTGACAGGCAAGCCGATAATAGGGAATACTATCTTTGCGCGTATATGGCGCTCCTTTCTAAAGAACCTGGCGTCGATGAAATCAAACAATACCTATCCGCTTGTTTACCTTCCTATATGGTCCCCACTCGGTTTGTCGAGGTTGAGAGTATTCCCTTGACCCCCGGGGGTAAAATCGACCGGAAAGCATTGTTGAGTTATAGTGATATTCCCGGTGATATGTTGGCCGGGGGCGGCAACCCGGACACTCCCGTTGAAAAGCAAGTGGCGGACGCGTGGAAAGAAGTCCTGCAATTGGAGAACATCGGGGTGAATCAAAACTTTTTCGAAATCGGCGGCAATTCGATTTCTATCTTAAAAGTCCAGGGAAAATTAAAGAAAATCCTGGACAAAGA
>JAUPLE010000804.1 GCA_030837085.1 Acidobacteriota bacterium
CATTTATAGGAAAGGAGGATAACAAAATGATCGATTTAAAAAAAGCCAACGTCCGTTGGAACAAAGATGATTATGTGCCGCGCAAGGTTTCGGATTTCGAGTCCAAACCGGCAGCAGGTGAACCCAGGGAAATTGCCGATACGTTCTTAAAAGACAACAAGGATACCCTGAAAATTTCCTGCCAATTGAGCGATTTGCGGTATGAGAAAATATCCCGGAGCCTGGGCGGGTGCGCGGTTTTATACCAGCAGCATTTCGAAGGAACCCCCATCCACGGCGGCTGGGTCGCGGTCCATATCGACAACAAAAACCAGGTCTTCCTGGTGAAAAACGACACTGTTCCCATTGATAAATTGCGAACCAGGGTCAAGGCCAAAAAAGCCGCTGCCCTCCCGGAAAATGAAATCGAAACCACTGTCCAAAATTTTATTAAAGGCCACGGCACGCTTAATACGGAAATTGAAAAGGAAAAAGTTATCTACCCGCTTAAAGGTAACCTGCAATCGGCCTGGAAAGTGAAATTCGGCACTGAAAACCCGGCCGCTTCCTGGATTTTATTTATCGATATGGCCACGGCGCAAATTATCGAAGAACGCGATGTCCTTCGTAAACTGAACGGCAAAGGCAAGGTGTTCAAACCTAACCCGGTTGTGGCCCTTAACCGCGATGACCTGAACGACAAAAATGACCTGGACCAACCGGAATTTAACGCTGCTTACAAAACGGTTACCCTGAAAGAACTGGACAATAGCGGCAACCTCAAAGGCCCTTATGTAGACCTCACCAGCACGAAAAATTACGCTAAAGCCCCGGACGGTAAATTTATGTATACCCGCGGCGATAAGCATTTCGAAGAAGTCATGGTTTACTATCACCTCGACACGACACAGCGTTATATTCAATCGCTGGGATTTTCCGGGGATAAGGGGATTCTCAATCGCCCCATCAAAGCCAATGCCCACGGTATCCCGGACGATAATTCTTATTATGATCCTTCCCCGAAAAAGAAAGACCTGACTTTTGGAGATGGTAATGTGGACGACGCCGAGGATGGCGATATTATCCTGCATGAATATGGGCATGCTATCCAGGATGCGATTGTTTCTGGTTTCGGTCAATCGGCGGAAGGAAGCGCCATGGGCGAAGGTTTCGGAGATTATATGGCCGGCACCCGGTTTTCCGATTATAAAAAAGGCGACCGCAAGCTGCGGGTGGGCGAATGGGACGCCAAGGGATATGGACCGGGCGAGCAGTGCCTGCGCAGACTGGACAGTTCAAAACATTACCCTGAAGATATGGAAAACGAATGCCACGTCGACGGCGAAATCTGGTCCGCCTGCCTCTGGAAAGTGAGGAAACTCCTGGGCCGCAAGAAAGCCGATACGGTCATCCTTGAAAGTCATTTCTATTTGAACCAATACGCTGATTTCAAAGACGGGGCCGAAGCGATTATTATGGCGGAAAAAAATATTTACGGCGGCAAAAAAACGTCCGGTCTAACTAAAATTTTCAAGGATAGAGGAATATTGTAACTCTTTGCCACCAAGGCACCAAGGCACCAAGGTTTTTTTTATTAAAGCGCTTAGTGTATCTTTGTGTCTTGGTGCCTTGGTGGCTATCTAATGGCAGGGGAAATAAATTGAGAAGGTACTGCCTTTGCCGGGTTGGCTGTCCACGGTAATATAGCCCTTATGCCTTTTTACGATGCCATGCACTACCGACAATCCCAGGCCGGAGCCTTCGCCGATTCCCCGGGTGGTAAAATAAGGATCGTAGATTCGTTCTATAATCTCCGGGTCGATTCCGTGTCCGGTATCGCTGACCTGGATTTTAATATACTTTCCCGGCTCTATTTTGACTCCTTCATTGATAGTAACGGTTTGGATTTCAAGGTAAGTTAACGTTACTTTCAGTATCGCGCTCGCGCCGGTCTCCAGGCTTTGCATGGCCTGGTAAGCATTGGTGCCGAGATTCATAATCAACTGGTGGACCTGGTTCGGATCGCCCAGGACGGTATGATTCTCACAAGCAGGCTCAATCTCCTGGAGTATTTGGATGTTGGTTGGAATGATGGCGCGAAGCAATTGTACCGCTGCAGTTACCGCCCGGTGAATTTGAATCGGCTTCTTTTCCCAGACGCCATGCCGGCTGAAAGTAAGTATCTGCTTAACTAATTCCTTGGCGCGATTAGATGCTTTAAGAACTTCATCGAGATCGGATATCGCCTCACTGTCCGGTGAAAGTTTACACTGGGCCAATTCGGAATAGCCGATAATCGCCGCCAATATATTGTTGAAATCATGGGCAATACCACCAGCCAATGTGCCAATGGCTTCCATTTTTTTTGCTCTGCGCAGCTCGTTCATCAGTTGTTCCCGTTCCTCCTCGGCTTTCTTTTTTTCGGTAATATCCAGGGCTAGACCTTCGATAATGATGTCATCCCCTTCGACCAGCCGGCCGGTGGAATGATCATGAAACCAATGCCACTGGCCAAAAGCATCTTTAATCCGGTACACCAGTTCGAAATTTTTCCCCATTGAAAAATTGCTTATTGCTTTTTGTACCTGGTCTTTGTCATCAGGGTGAATCGATTGATTCCACAAATGGGGGTGTTCATAGAGATGAGATACGGTATATTTTAATACTGCTTCTACCTGGGGCGAATAGAAAATACCGCCGCGCTTCGTAGAATATAAATACAATATCGCGGGAATGTTTTCCACCAGGTGTTTATACTGGGCTGAGCTTTGCCGCAGGGCTTCTTCCGAATGCTGCCGTTCTTTAATTTCACGGCTTAATTGCTGATTTACCGCCGTTAGTTCAGCGGTTCGTTCCCGGACGCGAATTTCCAGTTGATCTCTAGCCTTTTGTACTTCCTCCTCGATCCGCATACGCTGGATGGCCAGGGCATAATACGCAGCCAACCGCTGCGTGGTTTCCAGGTCGCGGTCGGTATAATCCTCTTTCTTATTGGCCAGGGCCACCTGGCCTACCAACTGCTCTCCTAGCATCACGGGTACGGATAAAAAACGCTCGATAGGCACATGTCCCGGGGGTAATCCTGTAGAGGCCGGGTGCTTGGTGGGGGCATTGGTATAAATACTTTCCCGGGTATTCAGGCTGTGGCCCCAGAGTGTTGGATATGTACCGTCCGGGTTGATTGGAAAGGCAATTCTCTGCTTATCCGAAGGCATCCCACATCTTTCAAGCATCTGCGTAAGTGTGTGGGCTACATTTTCCCCTGTATCCGGGTTGATGGATGAGATATAACCATGCTTACTGCCGGTTAAAACCAGGGCTTTTTCCAGGAGTTTGATAGTAATTTCTTCAATAGTGGAAAAGGGGGAGACCAATGGTTTATACAGTTCGGAAAGGGCAGCAGTGACTGCGTATTCATGGTCTAATTCCCTGACCCGCTTTTCCAGTTCTTCATACGTGAACGGTTTCATTTAAAAACTCCTTTTTTTATTCCCTGGATAGCCTCCGGTATCTGAATAAAGTTTATTTCGAGATAAGCCAAGATTTTAATTGAAATGAGAGTAAATAGCAATATTTTTCCCTTGCAATAAATATAATTTTCGCATATCATATCACTCTTGTTATTTTCACATTCGGAGGCGTAAATGTGTGGTGTTGTTTCTATTGTATACAGCGATCATAACGATAACCTCGGTAATGAAGCTTGCTTCTTACTGAAGAAATTGGAATATAGGGGTTACGATTCGACGGGCGGGGCGTTTATCAAAAAAGACGGCGCCATTGTGCTGAAGAAAAAAGTCGGCGCCCCTTCACGGGTAGTGGTTGAGTTGGAAATGGGAAAGATGTCCGGGTATAAATTTGTCGGCCAGGTACGCTGGGCCACTTACGGCGCGGTTACCGACGATAACGCCCAACCGCATGAAGTGGATTGCCATACCCACCTGGTGGGCGCCCACAACGGTAATATTTCCAATACGGATTTCCTCAAAGAATTCCTGCGCGAAAACGGCCATAGAACGGTTTCTGATAACGACGGCGAAATGTTGGTGCACCTGATCGAACACTATTACAGTAAATACCTGAAACGGCTGAAACCGGGGGAGAGAGAGGATGAAAACGTAAGAATCGCTACTTTTATCCAGGCCATTCGCAAAGCGGAACAACGCGCCGAAGGTTCCTACGCCGCCTGCGTCACGGCCCCGGATATCGAAGGGGTGTTTGCGGTAAAAGCCGGTTCCTCGCTCTATGCCGGTAAGGGCCGCGACAATAACGGCGATTTTGTGGTGGTCAGTTCCGACCTGACTTCGGTACTCTCTAAAACTCGCTTCCTCATCCCCCTTTCCGAGGGCGAAGGGATTTATTTTACCAGCACTGCCTACAAGGTTTTCTCCCTGACCGAAGATAAAGAGTATGTCCCGGAATTGAAACGTTCCCGGCTTAATATCTCGGATATCTCCCTGGCCCAGAAATACCACTATTTCATGGAGCAGGAAATTTATACCTCACCCCAGAATATTGACCTGCTGATAAAATATTACTTTCCCGATAAAGACGAGGAGAAATTTTTCGAGGTCTTTGAGAAAAACAAAGAAGAGTGTAAAAAGCAATTGGATGCCTTTTTAAAGCTTTATAACGTATTCGACCACCAGGCGCTGGAAACGGAATACGAAAATATCAGGAAAAGCGAAAGCTTTACTGCTATTTACAACGAAGTGATCCGGGAAAATAAAGAGATCCACAAAGAATTCCAGTCCGTTGGTTTTTCTTCCGAAGAAGCCGCGCTGCTGGACGAGATAATGGGGCTGGATGAGCAGTATTTCCCAGAGCTATATATCCTTGACCAGATGCTGATCTGGAAGAAAAAACGGAAGACCTTGAAACTTAAAAGCGAACTGGCGAATTCGTTTAAAAAAATCCAGCAGAAAGGCGGCCGGGTATTTGTGGTGGCTTCCGGCACATCATATCACGCGGCCCTGGTGGGCGCTTATATCTTTAATAATCTCTGTGAACTTTCGCTTATCCCGGCCAACCCCGGCACTTTCCGGTCCATGTACATGAACTCTATCACCGCCAAAGATATGGTCATGGGCGTCAGCCAGTCCGGGGAAACCAAGGACCTGGTAGACATTTTTAACGACCTCAGGGCAAAGCACGGTCATAATATCATGCTGGCCTCGATTGTCAACAATGAGAACTCCACACTGCCACAGGAGAAATCGGATTTTTACTTGCCGCTGATGTGCGGACCGGAAATCGCGGTGGCTGCGACCAAATCTTTTATCAGCCAGTTGGCGCTCTTCTATATTCTTGCCGCCGGGATGACATGCGACGACAGCGAAATCAAAAATAAGCTTGATAAAATCAAATATTATATGACATTTACGCTGCGGGCCGTGGACCTGGATGTGACGGAAGTGGCTCTGAAGACTTTCTTGAAACCCTCGATCCATATCCTGGGGACGTCGCTGGTGGGGCTTTCCAGGGAGGGGGCGCTGAAAATCAGGGAAGTGGTTTTGAACCACACTGAAGGCTACGATTCCGCGGAATTCAAACATGGGCCTAATACGATCCTGGGGAAGAATACGATTTATTCCCTGAGCGATATGGAACGCCTGCATTCGGACCTGATTGAATCCTTTGAAGAAATACGCCGGGACAAAGAAATCCGTGACCTGGATGAGTTCCTTTCCCTGTTGAAAAATTTTAAACTGCAAAAGGCGGATAACGATATTTTGTTTGGCTCTTACCCGATCAACGGCGATAGGGACAAGCTGAGTAATGCTTTCGAGAGGTACCGGAAACGGGTGAACATTGAGAATTATTTTTCCAATTATCCGCTGGTTTTCATTTGTCCGCCGGATGAGCGGGACAGGCGTATTACCGTTACCCAGGTTCATACTCATAAAATCAGGGGCGCGGATGTGATCATGATCGCTGAAGATTCGGAGGATTTGGGGCGGGCCATTGGCGGGAAACCGGCCGGCATTGATGATTATTACAGTAAGTATATTATGGTGCCCAAGACCGGGGATAAGAATATTTTTGTTTTCGAGGCGGCGTTGGTGCTTCAATTGTTGGCATTACGTATGTCTATTGCCAAGATGAAGTATTTGAATAAGAACCAGGTGGAGAATCACGGCGTTCATCCGGATGTGCCTAAAAACGTCTCTAAATCGATTACCGTAGATTAACCCCACTCGCACGCGGCGCGTGCACCCTATTTGTAGGACTGTACCGGAAGATTTAACTTCCTTAACAGCGTCAGGCTCGGCCCCACAATCAAGCCTCTTTGGAACAGGCAATGCCTGTTCCCTACAATTTTGAATGTCAAAACATCCATGACTTTTCGGATAGCCTCTGACCAGGACAATATTCTGTCCCCGTTAGTGTGCCATTTATCCATTGGTCTGGAAAGCCTCATAAATCCGAAATATAGGCTTATCTTAGTGACATTCGGGACAGTCAAAAATTAGAGGATTTTTTTGGCTGTCCCCAAGAAATCCCTCGATAGGTTGCCTTTTTAGTCATACCGATGCAGGAACAGGGGATGAAAAAGAATGTAATCTTGCTATATGGTGATGTTTTTGAAAACTGTGCCAGAGATTCCAATCTCTTTGAAGGTTTAGCCAGAAAACAGGATCGACGCCTAATGCTTCGCCAATAGCCAGCGCATCATCGGCAGAGATAGAGCGTTTTCCGTTTATTATTTCATTGAGTTTTGAGTATGGCCACCCAAGATGGCGTGCTAGTTGGGATTGGAGTATTCCCGATGGCTCCAGGAATTCTTTAAGTAACATTTCCCCTGGATGTGTTGGGGGTCTATTCTTCGGTAACATTATACACCTCCTAATGATAATCGACGATTCTTACATCGAACGCATCGTTGTTGTCCCAGCAAAAAATGATTCTCCATTGTTTATTTATTCTTAGACTCCAAAAGCCATCCAAACTTCCAGAAAGCTTTTCAAGTTTATTTCCGGGAGGTACATGAAGAAATTCAAGCGACGGTGCCGCATTTATTTGATCAAGGAGTCGTTGGGCTTTCGGATGCAGTTCCCGGGGCAGCTTTCTTGAATACCTGCTGTTTGTGCCGTCATAAATGTCTTCTGTTATTTTGTCAGCAAAATTTTTAATCATCTTATTTTTTTCTTATTCTACCATATCCTCCCATATGGGTCAACATCTTTTCAACGATTCAAAATCCACTTCAAGACTTTCAAAACTTTCTATACCGCTTACCGGGTTCGCCAGGGAGCAGGGGAGGAGAAAGGCACCGAACGATTTACGAATCACCGTGAAAGAATTCTGAGCGTCTCCGAATGAAGTCTAAGTGGACGTCCGAAATCTTATTAACTAGAATTCTTGCGAAATAGCCCGACGCCGGAGTTTATCGTTTTTTGATCTGCATTCCCGGGTTTATTTCGAAATTAAAACAGTGTCTGCGCCGCGCGGCTTTGATATACTTTGGAGTCAGGATAATGTTTCCGCCGCGCGGCGGAGAGACACTTTCGATCCCGGACAATGTCAGCGCCGCGCGGCGCAATGACTGTTTGAGTTTGAAAAATGCTTCCGCCGCGCGGCGGAATGACTGTTTTAAATCCGAACAGTGTCAAAGCCGCACGGCGCAAAGACACTTTTTCACTTAAAAGGAATTCCACGGTATATTGTCACGGGCTTTCACTTTCAAAAGCGATGGTGGGGGGAAAATATTTTAATATTGGATGCACGCGCCGCGTGCATTGATTTATCTTTGTGATTTTGATATAATAGCCCTTGCCTTAATCGAGCAACGAAGTACTGGAGGAAAATATGAAAATATTCCTTGATACGGCTAATATTGAAGAGATTAAAAAAGGCGTTGCCTACGGCGTCATCGACGGCGTCACCACCAACCCTTCCCTGCTTGCTAAAGAAAATAAGGGGTTTATTCCTTTGATCGAGGAGATACTCTCTATCGTTCCCGGACCGGTGTCGGTGGAAGTCACGGCCACCGAAGCGGACGAAATGGTTAAACAGGCCAAAGAATACGCCAAAATTTCTGAAAACGTGGTGATCAAAGTACCTATCAACCTGGAAGGCCTTAAGGTGATCAAAACTTTGGCCGACCTGGACATCAAAACGAACGTGACCCTAATCTTCTCAACCTCCCAGGCGCTGCTGGCCGCTAAAGCCGGCGCCACCTATGTCTCCCCTTTCGTGGGC